>JBLHQO010000044.1:0-10378 GCA_047625285.1 Oceanospirillaceae bacterium | reverse complement strand
CTACGCCCGTTGGCAAATCGGGTTGCTGAGCTTGCATGGCATCATACTGGCCAATGGCCATCATCAACATGGTAGCGTCTTCCCCATCAATACATTCAGCAGCTCTGGGGCCTAACTCGTTCCACCACTGTTGGCCGCGATGGCTGTGGCGCACTGTAGTGAACTGTTGGCCAGCCAAATGTAAACGAGCTAACTCACGGCCCATAATGGCACATTCGCTTACCCCAATTTCTGAACGGGCCAAGTGATCGCCTGCAAAACGAGGAAACAATAATGCCGGTTTATCGGCTAGCAGGCTTAAGGCAGTACCGTGTTTATCTCTGAGAGGGGCAGGTACGGTCACCTTATTGATGACCAAGTGTTCTGTTAAATCAACAAAGTAGGGGAGTTCATCGTAACTTAGGTCTTCAAATAAAGTCAGCACAAAATCCTGCGGCGGCTGACCTTGTATCTGTGTAGTGACGAAATAATTGGTATTTTCAATGCCGCCACTAATACCTTTAAAATCCACCAAATCGCCTAGGTTAAATGGAGCGATGTAAGCGCTAATTTGGGCACTGCTAAGGTGGGTGTATACGGCCATAATATTACTACTTTCTAAAACTGAATGCGGTCGTTAAATCGGCTGCAAATAGTACGCTGAGACAGGCTTCAATTCAAGTTTAGGTAGGCCTATTATGGTATTCTTTATGCCATAAGCACCCACAAATATTTGTTTGAGAAGACATCATGACTGCAAAAATTTCCACCCCCGTTGTATTGGTAGACGGTTCCTCCTATTTGTTTAGGGCTTACCATGCCATGCCACCGCTGAATAACAGCAAAGGTATGCCCACGGGCGCCATAAAAGGTGTGGTTAATATGATGCGTAGTTTGGCCAAGGACTACGCCGATGCCAATATTGTGGTGGTATTTGATGCTAAGGGCCCAACATTTCGTAATGAAATGTACGCTGAATATAAAGCTCATAGGCCGCCTATGCCAGATGATATGCGTCCGCAGATAGAGCCAATACATCAAATTATTAAGGCGATGGGCCTGCCGTTGTTGGTTATTTCCGGGGTTGAGGCCGACGACGTGATTGGCACGTTAGCTGCACAAGCTACGGCCCAAGGTATTGATACCCTAATTTCTACCGGCGACAAAGATATGGCTCAGCTTGTTAGCCCCCATGTTGGTTTAGTGAATACCATGACCAATACCTATCTTAATGAAGAGGGTGTGGTTGCAAAGTTTGGTGTAAGGCCAGATCAAATTATTGATTATTTGGCTATTGTTGGCGACACAGCAGACAACATTCCGGGAGTGCCAGGAGCTGGCCCTAAAACCGCGGTTAAGTGGCTAACAGCGTACGATACGTTGGAAAAACTGATGGAAAATGCCGGTGACATTGGTGGAAAAATCGGTGAAAAGCTACGAAACGCCTTAGAGTTTTTACCTCTGTCACAGGCGTTAACCACTATTAAGCTAGATGTAGAGTTAAAGCAAACGTTAGATCAAATGGTACCTAAACCAGTAGACCAGGCGGCATTGTTGGCCTTGTACGAAGATCTGGAATTTAGGTCATGGGCCAATGTGTTGATTCAAGATGGAGTGACGGCCAGCAGCCTGCCTGTGGCTGCGACTCAAGCACAAGGCAGCGATGAAAATGCCTCTAATGCGTTAGCACCCGCAGATATAAAATCTACAGTGGTTGTGCCTGTTCCTGCACGTGTGATGACTAAAAACTACACCACAATTGCTACCTTGGCTGAACTTGAGCCATGGTTAAAAGCCTGTAGAGAAGCCCCTGTATTCGCCTTTGATACCGAAACCACTAGCCTTAACTATATGGAAGCTCAGTTAGTGGGCATTTCATTGTGTATTGATGCAGGCACCGCCGTTTACGTGCCTTGTGGGCACGACTATGTAGGTGCGCCGGAACAAATTAGCCGGCCAGACCTTATTGCAGCCATAAAACCTTTGTTAGAAGATGCCGAGCAGGTGATTTGTGGGCAAAATTTAAAATACGACATTAACGTATTAGCCAATTATGACATTACTTGGCAGGCGCAAATGATTGATAGCATGGTGCAATCCTACGTGCTCAATTCTACCGCTAGCCGGCATAACATGGATGCCTTGGCACAACACTACCTTGATTATCAAACGGTTAAATATATAGATATTGCAGGCAAAGGTGTTAAGCAACTTACGTTTAACCAAATAGATATTGAGCAAGCTGGGCCTTACGCGGCAGAAGACGCAGACATTACTTTACGGTTGGCGCAGTATTTTTCTGAATGCCTAGCACTAGAGCCAGAGTTAGCGGCGGTTTACGACACCATAGAGCGCCCCTTGATTGCCGTATTGTCTCGTATGGAGCGCACGGGTGCTTTGGTTGATGCCAAAGTGCTGGGTGAGCAAAGCCAAGTTCTTGGTCAGCGGTTAATAGAACTGGAACGTGCGGCCTATGAGCTGGCAGGGGAAGTATTTAACTTAGCATCAACCCAGCAGTTGGGTGCTATTTTGTACGAAAAGCTGGGCATACCGGTCACTAAAAAGACCCCTAAGGGTAAACCATCAACAGCAGAAGCGGTGTTGCAAGAGTTGGCTCAAGAATATGAATTGCCCAAGTTGTTGTTGGAATACCGTAGCCTCAGTAAGTTAAAGTCTACCTATACCGATAAACTGCCGCTAGAAATAAACCCAGCCACAGGCCGAATACATACCTCTTATCATCAGGCTGTGGCAGCTACTGGGCGTTTGTCTTCTAGTGACCCCAATTTACAAAACATTCCTATTCGTAGTAGTGAAGGCCGTCAAATTAGGCAGGCATTCGTTGTGCCTAAAGGCCAAGTGATGGTGGCGGCGGATTACTCACAAATAGAATTGCGTATCATGGCCCACCTCTCTAAAGATGAAGGTTTGTTAAGTGCCTTTGCTGCAGGCCAAGACGTACACAAGGCCACAGCAGCTGAAGTGTTTGGGGTTACGGTTGAGGAAGTCACCATCGATCAGCGGCGCAGTGCTAAGGCCATCAACTTTGGTTTAATCTACGGCATGTCGGCCTTTGGTTTAGCTAAACAACTGGGCATCAGTCGAGGCCAAAGCCAAGATTATATTGGTCGTTATTTCAGCCGCTACCCTGGGGTGCAAGAATACATGGACCAAACCAAAGAAAAAGCGGCAGAGCAAGGTTATGTAGAAACCATTTATGGTCGTAGGTTGTATCTGCCAGACATTAAGGCGCGTAATGCGATTGCCCGCCAAGCATCTGAAAGAACCGCAATAAATGCACCTATGCAAGGCACCGCAGCAGATATTATTAAGCTGGCCATGATTAAGGTGGACGAGTGGATAGCGTCTAGCGGTTTGAATGCACGCATGACAATGCAGGTGCACGACGAATTAATATTCGAGGTGGATGCAGATCAAGTGGATGCGCTAGTGGCCGGAGTAAAGGCTGCAATGGAAGGGGCTGCAGAGCTTTTAGTACCGCTCATTGTTGATGTAGGAATGGGTGAGAACTGGGATCAGGCGCATTAAGTTTTAATTTAGTTTGTATATAATTAGAAATTAATTAAATTAGCCGGAACTAAATCAAATGATAGGCGTCTGAGTATGTAACTAGCCTAGCGTCATTGACATAAATACCAAGACGCCCGCCCTGAACACCGTTCCCCTCGGTCTTCAGGGTTTTTTTTATGTATAGGATATTATGGTATGCCGCGGTGACATCGACGTTATGGAGTGGGGGCTTACTCTTAAGGTGGGTTGCTTGCTTGGGCCATCGGTTCATTAATATCATTGGCCGCAGTGTCATCAACCTCTTCAGAAGTCGCGTCATCGTTAACAACGGGCTTCATCCACAGCACCAGCTGGCGTTCTAAATCAGTAATACCATCCCCCTTAGAAGCAGAAAAACTTTGCATGCTAATCAAACCCACCGGGTGCTCAGGTAGGCCTTTTTTGACCTCCATTTTGGCTTTCATAACCCCATTTTTTTTGAGCTTATCTGCTTTTGTTAGTAGCAAGTGCAAGGGTAGTTGGGAAGCGATACACCACTCAATAATCATCAGATCAAAGTCTTTGAGTGGATGGCGTATATCCATTACCAATACTAAGCCAGCTAAGCTCTGACGTACTTCTAAGTATTGGTTAAGGTGTTTGCGCCATTTTAGCTGCATGGCTACGGGTACTTTAGCGTAGCCATACCCCGGCAAATCCACTAGTCGACATTGTTCAATGTTAAGGTTAAAGAAGTTTAGTAGCTGCGTGCGACCAGGTGTTTTACTAGTTCTTGCTAAGCTAGGATTGCGCGTGAGGGTGTTAATGGCGCTAGATTTGCCCGCGTTAGAACGGCCAGCAAAGGCTACTTCTGCACCGATATCATCAGGACATTCAGCAACTTTACTTGCACTAGTAGAAAATGCGGCAGAGCGAAAATTTAAGTGTTGGACGGTCATAGTATGTATCATCGATAGATTAACCTCCATTTTACCTTATTTTTACGAAAATAAACGCTGTGATAAAGGAGATCTGTGCGTTAGGCCGGTGTTGGGTTGTTGAAGTCGTGCGCCGTGCGTCTTATAATGCCTACCTTGAACGATTGATTTTATGAGATTACGGAATTATCAATGAAGAAACTAATTGTATGTTTAATGATTGGCCTCGGCTGGATGAGCTTTGCCTATGCAGCTGGAGACGCAGAATCAGGACAAGGTAAGATAGCGGTATGCAGTGGTTGCCATAGTGCAGATGGCAATAGTATGATCGCTAGCTTTCCTAAGCTGGCAGGGCAAGGAGAGTTATACCTAGTTAAGCAGCTGATAGACATCCGAGATGGTGCTCGTAGTTTGCCGCAGATGACGGGTATTCTAACGGGCTTAACTGACCAAGATTTAGCAGATATTGCAGCTTATTATAGCGTCCAAACGGGTACCGTTGGCGCA
The DNA here is from genome assembly GCA_047625285.1 of Oceanospirillaceae bacterium. Taxonomy (GTDB): domain Bacteria; phylum Pseudomonadota; class Gammaproteobacteria; order Pseudomonadales; family Balneatricaceae; genus Njordibacter. The sequence continues at coordinate 5,444 of JBLHQO010000044.1, read as the reverse complement.
ACTGACCCAGAAATGCTTAACCTAGGTCGTCAAATGTACCGTGCTGGTAACGCTGCTAAGGGTGTGGCTGCCTGTTCAGCCTGCCACTCACCCACAGGTGCAGGTAATGCGCAAGCAGGTTTTCCTGCCTTAAGTGGTCAGCATGCCGAATATGTTATTAGTCAGCTCAAAGCTTACCGCACAGAAACACGCACTAATGGCCAAGCCAAGTTGATGCAGCAAGTCGCAGCCTTGATGAGTGACAAAGAAATCGAAGCAGTCGCAAGCTATATTCAAGGCTTGTCTGAATAGTTGTGAATGTGAGTTAAAAAGGTGGCTTTGGCCGCCTTTTTTTTCGCCCGAGTTTAAACAGGCTGCATAGCGCATTAAGTAAAGACACTGTAAATGGGTTCGCATCCTGCGAGTTAGGCGCTATTATGAAACATTACCAGTTCACTTAGGATATAAATTATGTTTAAAAAAATTGGCGCACTAGTCTCCCTAGCCGCCCTAATCAGTTTGCCTATGTTTGCTTTGGCTGCAGACTACCAGGCAGGCACTCATTACATTGTGTTAGACGAGCCGATCAAATCATCAAATGCTGAAACCGTGGTAGTTAACGAATTTTTTGGCTATACCTGCCCCCATTGCAACGGTTTTGAATCACAGCTGCACAAATGGTCTTCTGAGCAAGCTGATGACGTCACCTTTATGCCAATTCCAGTGGTCTTTGGCCGTAGCTGGGAGCCTTATGCTAAGGCCTATTTTATCGCGCTAAGTCTAGGTGTGTTAGATCAGACCCACCAGGCGATGTACGATGCGATACATATAGATAAACGTCGAATCACCAATCAACAAGCCTTAGCCGGATTCTTCGCTGAACATGGCGTAAGTAAAACTGATTTTGATAGTGCTTATGATTCTTTTGATCTGCAAAATAAGCTACGCCAAGGTGGTCGCCTAGCAGCTCGGGCTCAAATCACAGGCGTGCCTTCTATGTTGGTTAATGGTAAGTATATGGTTAACGCGACTTTGGCAGGCAGTAACGAAGGAATGCTTGCCGTAGTGGATTATCTAGTAGAGCTAGAAAATCAATAAGCTTGATTAAGGCAACGACAAGGCCATAGTAGCAAGGTAGAATGAGATCAAAGGGCGCAAGCCTAAGTTTATAGACGGACACGCAAGCACATGAGCGATCAGGGCCCCAAACCAACCACGCACTTTGGTTTCAAAGAAGTACCTACAGGTGACAAAGTGAGCGCTGTGGCGGGCGTTTTTCACTCTGTGGCAGCCAAATATGACGTTATGAATGATCTAATGTCTATGGGTATTCATCGTATATGGAAACGCCAAACCATTGAAATGAGTGGTGTTAGGGCAGGTGATTCGGTATTGGATCTGGCAGGTGGTACAGGTGACCTTACCATGCGTTTTAGTGACTTGGTTGGCCCAGAGGGTCGCGTCATTTTAGCCGACATCAATGAATCTATGATTAAGGTTGGGCGTGATCGTTTAATTGATAAAGGCGTGGTTGGCAACGTAAGTTATGTACAAGCCAATGCCGAAGCACTGCCGTTTCCCGATGACAGCTTTGACTGTATCACCATTGCCTTTGGGCTGCGTAACGTTACCGATAAAGAGAAGGCTCTAGCCTCAATGCGCCGAGTATTGAAGCCCGGTGGGCGATTATTGGTGTTGGAATTCTCTAAAACCGATAACCCGTTACTGACCAAAGTCTACGATACTTATTCCTTCAAGATATTGCCCAAAATAGGCAAGCTCATTGCCGGTGATGAAGACAGCTATCGTTACTTGGCTGAGTCTATTCGCATGCACCCAGATCAAGCCACCTTAAAGGGCATGATGGAAACAGCAGGTTTGGTTAACTGTCGCTTCCATAATATGACCGGCGGTATTGTGGCGTTGCATTACGGCGTTAAGCCGTAAGTGGTGGGAATATAACCAACCCATGAAAGCCATTCTCCGCGGTTTCTCTATTCTGCGTGTCATCATCCGTTATCGCTTAGATGTGCCCCTGTTAGGTTATGGCTTGCCATTACCAGTGCGGCTGATAGTGTGGTGTATGCCGTGGCGCCTGTTAGTGCCTGTGCGCGGCACTGTTGCAGAGCGTATTCGTTTGGCACTGATTGATTTAGGCCCAGTTTTCGTGAAGTTAGGTCAGCTGTTATCGACTCGTAGAGATATGTTGGATGATGATTTGGCCCAGCAGTTGTCTACTTTGCTGGATAAAGTGCCAGCCTTTGATAGTCAGCAGTCTAAACGCCTTATAGAGCAAGCCTTGAAGCAAAGTGTGGCCCAGGCGTTTGCAGAGTTTGACGACGAACCACTCGCTTCTGCTTCTGTTGCTCAGGTGCATAGCGCACGTTTAATCAGTGGTGAAGCGGTTGTGGTGAAGATTATTCGCCCCGGTATTAAGGTTATTATTGAGCGTGACTTGCGGCTGATGCGTTTATTGGCAAAGGTGATCAATGCGGTGGTTGCGGATCTGCGTCGCCTGCGCTTGCAAGATGTCATTGATGAATACGAAAAAACTATTCTAGACGAGCTAGATTTACAACGCGAGGCAGGCAACGCCAGCCAGCTTAGGCGCAACTTTGAAAACTCCAATTTGCTGTATATCCCCAAAATCCATTGGGAGTTAAGTAATCCTTCGGTATTAGTGCAGGAACGCATTTATGGGCTTCGTGTGAACGATATTGAAGCCATTGAAAACGCTGGTATTAGTCGTCAGGAGCTGGCCAAGCGTGGGGTGGAAATTTTCTTTACTCAGGTGTTTCGCGACAGTTTTTTTCACGCCGACATGCACCCAGGCAACATTTTTGTAAATCCAGCATTGCCTGATGATCCTCAGTACATGGCGGTAGATTTTGGCATCGTTGGTAGCCTTACCCAAGAAGATCAGGCCTATTTAGCACGCATATTGTTGGCCTTCTTTAGTCGTGACTATCGACAAATCGCCCAGCTACATGTGGATTGTGGTTGGTTGCCTGCAGATACCAAGGTACACGAGTTTGAAGGGGCCATTCGAGGTGTGAGTGAACCCATTTTTTCTAAACCTTTGGCAGAAATTTCATTTGCTCAAGTGTTGCTGGGGTTATTTCAAACGGCCCGTCGATTTAATATGCAGGTACAACCTCAGTTGGTGCTATTACAAAAAACCATGCTTAATATAGAAGGTTTGGGTCGTCAGTTGTACCCCCAATTAAACCTTTGGGAAACAGCTCAACCGATACTGGAACAGTGGTATAGGCGTCAAGTGAGCCCTAAGCAGGTGTATCGTCAGCTAAAGCAAGAATGGCCAGACCTAGCTCGACAATTGCCCTATTTACCAGGTTTAGTGCACGATGTGTTGCAGCAGTCGGCACAAGCTCGGTCAGCGCCTGCTCCATCCCAGGATGCTCCTAGATCAAAAGGGCATTGGAGTGGGTTGGTAGGCCTAAGTTTGGTTATAGCGGCCGCTGTGGCGCACCCCATCCCTTTGGCGGATCAAGTGTGGGTTGCTCCAGCAAGTGTTGTATTAGCCTTTGTTGGCCTATTGGTTTTATGGAATAGAGGAAATCGCTGATGGCTACAGATCATTGGTTGGATCAAATTAAGTGGGACGAGCAAGGTTTGGTGCCTGCTATTGCCCAAGACTATCAAACAGGGCAGGTTTTAATGATGGCTTGGATGAATCGAGAGTCCTTAGGGTTAACCCAGCAAGAGCAGCGCGCGGTATATTGGTCGCGTTCGCGGGCACGGTTATGGCGCAAGGGTGAGGAATCAGGCCACGTACAAAAGTTACATAGTCTGCGTTTAGATTGCGATGCCGATGTCATTTTGTTAACAGTGGAGCAAGTTGGCGGTATCGCTTGTCATACGGGTCGCCCCCATTGTTTTTTCAAGCGTTTGGACGCCGGTCAGTGGCACGATGATGTTGCAGTAGCTAAAGATCCTAAGGAGATCTATAACCATGAGTGATGTGTTGAATGCTCTGCAGTTGGTGTTGCAAGAGCGCAGGAAAGCCCCGCCAGAGTCATCCTATGTTGCTAGCTTACACGCTAAGGGTTTGAACAAAATACTGGAAAAAATTGGTGAAGAAGCTACGGAAGTTATTTTGGCAGCAAAAGATGCAAAAGATCAGGCTACGACTAAAGAGGTAATTGCCGAGACGGCGGATTTGTGGTTCCATTGTCTGGTTATGTTATCGCATTTAGGTGAAGATCATACCGCTGTGCTAAAAGAGTTAGAGCGTCGATTTGATCTGTCGGGTTTAGTAGAAAAGGCTAATCGTAGCCAGTAATTTATTTATCAGGAGTAAGGCATGGGTTTAGGTGGAATTAGTATTTGGCAGTTAGTGATTGTATTAGCCATTATATTATTGTTGTTTGGCAGTAAGAAGCTGCGCAATATTGGCGGCGATTTAGGTAACGCAGTCAAAGGTTTTAAGTCGGCGATGAAAGATGGCAAAGAAGAGCCAAAAGCCATCAATGAAAAGCAGGATGCCAGCTTTAGTGCGGACACCTCTGTTGAAAAAGAATCAGAAAAAACCGACAAGTAACGGTCAAGTCTATGTTTGATATTGGTTTTACAGAGATAGTATTAGTGGCTGTGATTGGGTTACTAATACTAGGCCCAGAGCGTATGCCTGTTGCGGTGCGCACGGTCGGTTTATGGGTGGGTAAAATAAAGCGCACTGTTGGCGGCGTGCAAAAAGAGATCCAAGAAGAGTTAAGGATCGACGAAATCCGCAAAAAGGCTGATGACAACCGCAAAGCGATTGAAGACCGCATGGCTGAACTACAAGCCGAAACAGATATAATGGAAGCTCCCGTAGTGGCAGCGCAAGAGCATCGAACAGAGCCTGTATCTGAAGAAAAAGAGCATGAAGCTGAACAAAAAGAGCCCTCAATTGGCGGATCTTAACCGTTTTTGGAACACATTATGAGCGACGCAAAGGCTTACACCAGCGAACAAGAGTCTGAACTACCCTTAATGGGGCATTTAATAGAGCTGCGCAATCGTTTATTAAAGGCGGTAGTGTTGGTGGTGTTGTTATTTGCTTGTATGTTCCCTTTTGCTAACGAGCTCTATTTATATTTATCAGACCCGTTGCGTAGTTTACTGCCCGAAGGGTCCACCATGATCGCTACTCAGGTGGCTTCACCATTTTTAGCACCGTTTAAGCTAACCATGGTGCTGGCCCTATTTTTGGGTATGCCATTCATATTGCATCAAGCGTGGAGCTTTATTGCGCCAGGCTTATACAAGAAAGAGAAGCGCTTGGCGTTTCCTATGTTGGCGTCCAGTATTGCGCTATTCTATACGGGCATCGCGTTTGCATACTATGTAGTGTTCCCGTTGATATTTGGATTCTTTACTGCAACGGGCCCAGAAGACGTTAAGGTGATGACAGACATTTCGGCTTATCTTGATTTTGTACTGAAACTCTTTTTTGCCTTTGG
>JBLHQO010000043.1:0-10419 GCA_047625285.1 Oceanospirillaceae bacterium | reverse complement strand
CAATAAACATAACGCTTTGATATCCCGTGGTCAAGCAAAGGTGCCCCCGCCTTTAGGTAAAGGGGGGGTGTACTTTGCCGCAGCTTTATTTGGTGGGTTAATTCGTTGTACCGCGACATTTTAAACGCGACAAGCTATAGCGTGGCTTCTATACTTAGACATACACGTTGCTTAGTTAGCTTTAGATAACAGATAAAAAGGTTAGTGAATATGATATTCATCAAGCATATGGCGCGCATATCTTTAGTCTGCTGTTACGCCCTAGCATTGTTCATGGCTCCCCATACCTTTGCACAATGCCCGGCTTTGTCTCAGGAGAGTATGGATCACGCACTTATTTGGTCTGGTAAACCTACAACTGGTAACACGTATAAAGTTAAAAATTGGTATGTGCAAGATGGCGATAGCCTCAGTTTGGATAACGGTCATCGGTTACGTTTGGGACAAATCAATACCACAGAAATGGCCAGCAAGGGGCGGCCAGTGCAGGCGTATGCGCAGCAAGGTAAAGGTCAACTGAACCAACAATTACAGCAGCAAGATGCCATCTACCTTCAGCTGCTGCCCAACATTAAAGACCACTATGGGAGGTGGTTGGTGAAGGTTTATAATGGGTTGGGGTTGAGCGCGGAAGCGTTTTTGGTAGCCCAAGGATTAGCGTATGTTATTAGTATGGATGAGCAAGGCGCGCAGGACTGTTTATGGCAACAAGAAGAACAGGCCCGCAAGCAAAACCTGGGTATTTGGCAGGCGTCAATATCACGTGTGCATGAGGCCTCTATACTAACTTCTAAGCAAGGTGGGTTTATACGCATGCGCGGCGTAGTGACAGACATTAGTGAAAGTAAGCACCACTGGTATATAGGGCTTGGGGGGCAAGTTGCAGTGAAAGTGGCAAAGGATGTACTTGTGGCCTCTTATTTTAGCATCAATAACCCTGGACAATTGCAGCGGTGGGTCGGGCAGACTATCACTGTAAGAGGTTGGCTGGCGTGGCGAAAACTTAGTAAAAAGCAGCATAAAAAAGGCTTTAAGGCTGGTGTTATGAGCCTTTATCACCTACATATGTTGGAGCAAGCCCCAACCGCGGTGCTGGCAGTAAGCAACAACTAAAATACTTGTTCTGGAGCTGTTTCTTGAACCTGGGTGCCATTAGTCGTGTTATTGCTAGTTCCCGTGCTAGCGCCGTTGTTTTTAGGTAATGCCATTTTTTGAGGGGTGCGTTCTGCGCGGAAAATTTCTTCCACAGCAGAAGAATCACCAGGCCGTGCTAACACGCCTGTGGCTTCGTCTATTTTAACGGTGACCATTTTATCGGGCTGTTGCCTTTGTGTTTGAGGCACATCAGTTAGGGCTATTTCCATAAAGTCTAGCCAAATAGGCAGTGCTGCGGTGCTGCCAAATTCATTTTTACCCAAAGTTGCGGGTTGGTCGAATCCCACCCAAGCGGTGGCCACCATGGACTCTACATAGCCAGAAAACCAGGCGTCTTTTTGTTCGTTAGTAGTGCCCGTTTTTCCTGCTAAATCATCACGTTGTAATTTCTGAGCCTTACGCGCAGTACCTTTTTTCACTACGTCTTGCAGAATGGTATGCATAATGTAATTTACCCGTTCATCCATGATACGTGGCGCAATAGGTAAATGAGTGATGGTGCGAACTGGCTCGGTGGCGTTAGTGTTTTGTTGCGCTAATTCTTGATCGAGAGCCTCGTTTAGGGCAACAATGGCACTGGTATTGACCGCTATTGTTTGCACTGCATCAACATCATCTTCGGTTAGGTTGACTTCATCGCTGAGCTTTACATAGTCACAGTTAGGGCACACGGTGGTAGGCAGGGCTTGGTAAAGTACTTTGCCAAAGCTGTCTTCAATACGCTCAATAAAGTAGGGGGTAACCTGATAACCCTTGTTGGCAAAGGTTGCGTAGGCCGTAGCTATGTCAATGGGAGGCACACTGGCGCTGCCTAAAGCCAGGGACAGGTTGCGTGGCAATTGATCCTTCTTAAAGCCAAAGCGGATAGCATAATCGATGGCTGATTTGATGCCTATTTCGCGTAAAATACGGATAGACACCAAGTTACGTGACTTATAAAGCGCTTTTCGCAACCGCGTGGGGCCAAAGAATTTACCGCTATAGTTTTCTGGACGCCACGAGTCTTCCAGGCTGGCGTCATTAAAGACCACAGGCGCATCGTTGATTAAGGTGGCAGCAGTAAAATCTTGTTCCAAGGCTGCCGAATAAATAATGGGTTTGAAGATAGACCCTGGCTGGCGCAGGGCTTGGGTGGCGCGATTGAATTTGCTGTGTAAGTATTCAAACCCACCCACTAACGCGATCATGGCACCATCTTGGGGATCTAACACAACTAAAGCCCCTTGGGCGTCGGGTACTTGGGACAAATACCAAACACTGTCATCGGCATAGGCCTGTCGCACTCTAATTTGGTCGCCAGGGCTCAAGATGTCGCTAATGTTCTCGGCGGCACTGCCTAGATGGTCTATAGCAATTCGTGGTCTAATCCAGCTCATGTCACTAAAGTGAATGGTTACGGTTTGGCCGTAACGTAGCAGCAATGTTGCAGAGTCTTCGTTAACTTGACGCACGATAGCAGGCTGCAATGGGCCAAATACAGCGGTTCTGTTGAGTAATCGTTCGGCTTCTTCTGCAGTAACGTTAGGGCCGTGGTTCTTTTCTACGCCGCGATAGCCGTGGCGCCTATCGTAGGCTAATAAACCTGTTTGAACGGCCAGTTGTGCGGCATCTTGAAGCTTGCTGTCTATAGTGGTATATACGCGATAACCACCGGTGTATACGTCTTCGATAGGGAAAGAATCAAACAGTTCGCTACGTACCATTTCGGCCACATAAGACGCTGAAGTTTCTGGCTTTAAACTGTGGAAACGGGCCGTAATAGGTGTGGCAATACCGTTTTGATATTGCTCTTCGTTGATATAGTCTAGCTTTAGCATGCGGCCTAATATCCAGTTCCTGCGTATTTTAGAGCGTTCCGGGTTGGAAATAGGGTTGTATCGAGAGGGCGCTTTATAAAGCCCTGCTAGCATGGCCAGTTGCGGCAACTCTAACTCACTAATAGAACGGCCATAATAAACGTGTGAGGCGGCCTCTATGCCATAAGCTCTGTGGCCCATGAACATTTTGTTGAAATACATCTCCAGTATTTGTTCTTTGCTGAGCTGTTGCTCAATCTGAAACGATAAAAGTATTTCATTAAATTTGCGGATAAAGGTTTGATCAAGGGTTAACAGGTAGTTACGCGCCACTTGCATAGTAATGGTACTGCCGCCGCCTTGAATTTTTCCACCGGCCTGCACCATCCTCACAGCGGCTCTTAAAAGCCCTTTAGGGTCAACGCCGTAATGGCTGTAAAAGTTTTCATCTTCGGCGGACAATAAAGCGTCAATGTAATACTGTGGCACTTGGTCTATACGGATTGGGATACGGCGCTGCTCACCAAACTCCGAAATCAGCTTACCATCGCGGCTCATAACCCTTAGGGGCGTTTGCAGGTGGTAATCCCTTAAGCTATTAACATCGGGCAACCGAGGTAAAAGGTAAAACCAGGTAACCGCTGCGATGGTAAGCGCGCCAACGATTCCAAGTATAAAAGCCCACTTAAACAGGCGGCGTATTAATGACATGCTATGCTTTAACTCTGAGCCACGATGGAAATGAACTAAACGACAGAAACGAAAGTATATAAGATTTATTAAGTTTCGCCACCCAAGGATGGGATTAATGTTACAGCATTTAGCTAGGCGCAGGATAACACCACTTGTCTTGGGTGTTGATTGGCAGGTTGACCATTTACGCATAGTGCTGGTCAATAGTGCTGCCAAACACAATCAGCTAAGGCCGCAGCAATTGTTAGGGCAGTGGTATTTGTCAGTGCCTTTGCTGTCGGTAAATCAGCCTATACAAGCACAAGCTGGATGGCAAGATTTTATTACCGATGTTGCGACTTTGTTGGGCCTCGCACCCCTGCACGTTAACGTGGGTTTGCCTAATCGGTTGTGCACTTGGTTGCATTGCCCTGCAGTGCTATTTGAAGCTGGTACCAATCTAATTGCCTTACAACTTCACTATCAGCGTATGGCTGCCGCAGCTCTCAATATAGAGCCAATAAATCTGCGAGTATGTCATGTACAACTGGCTACCAATCTCAGTTTTTTGGTGGTGACTCAGCGCCATTACGATGATCATATAGGGCAATTTATCAGTAGCGTGCATGACGCTATTGAAGGGTCTGTTGTAGGCTGCATGGAACCCCAAGGCTTAACGAACGTTTTGGTACCTGCCGGGCTAGGCAATTTAGGCGATGAATATGCCATGGCCTGGTTTATGGCCAATAAATCAAGGGTGCCATCATGTTAATCTGGTACCAACCTAAGCCCAACGAAGTTAACTTTCTACCTTGGCTAGAGCATTATCTAGAAAGAAGGCGGCGCAGCCGGTGGTATTTGTATGGTGGTGCTGCGGTAATTGTTGTGCTGGGTTTGGTTGCCTTGGGATGGGTATATATTAACTTGCTACAAGTGCAAGCAGATGTGCAGAGGCAGGTTGCGGATGGGGTTCAGCAGCTGCAGGTACAGCGACGTAATGTGTGGGCTGGCTCGTTAGAGCAGCGGCGCATGGAGCAGAGTCTAATTATTCAGGCCCAGCAAGAGTTTCAAGCATGGTTGCCAGTGCAAGAGCTGTCTCGCTTATTAATGATATTGGCACCAGATCAACAGCTTGTGAGTTGGCAGTGGCAGCCCATACGTGAAGGTCAGCAAGTAGTGTTTGCAATTACGGGCCAAGGTCCGTGGCAGCAGTGGTGGCAAGATGCGCTCAATGTGTGGCCATCTATACATATGGAAGCGCTTGGGCCAGAGGGTGATGGATGGAAGTTTGAGGCACGCTACCTGCTACCCATCATGCCTTTGTCCTTGCCGGAGGGTCACACCGGTGTAATGCCCACACTTGCGCCTTTTGCGCTGCAACTAATTCCCCAGCCATTGAGTGTCGATGCAGATGGTGACGTAGAGTTTCAGCCGATCGCTCACATCACTAGCCAAGTTGCAAAATATGGCAAAAGCTTAGAGATTGCACGGGGCCAAGGTGTGCAGGTAAAAATGCAGTTAGACTCGGCACACTGGGCTAGGTTGGCGCCTTTACCGGGGCTGATTGGCTGGAACCTGCAACATCTTTCTATTCAGCAAACATCATCTGTGCAATGGCAAGTGTTGATGCAATGGTTACCCAGCAGCGACAGTGCACCTTCTAGCCTTCTGAGGTTAGCCCCAAGTGCTGCTGTACAAGCAAAAACCCGTGCGGGTATCGAGCATTATGCTCAAACGCTGCAAAGCAAAACCTTGCCTACCTCGATGCCCTCTATTGGCCAGGCCTCCCAAGAGGTACTTGAAAAAATCGGCCCGGCCCTTGGCACACCGCAGCGTGCGGATGACCTTGAATTTATTGGTTACAGCCAGCAACAAAGCCAAGTGCCAGTGGCCTGGATCAAGTCTTTGTCTAGTGGGCGCTTACTGCGAGCTGAAGTGGGCGATCAAATTGACGGATGGCGTGTGTCTGCTATTGGTGCCCAGGGAGTGCACCTAATACGTAGGCAGCAGGTAATAATGCTAGAGCGCCGCTGCCTTACAGGAGTTTGCCGAAATGATTAACACAAAATCAATGTTGTTGGTGGCGCTGTTGCTATCGCCGTATGTGGGCGCACAAAAAATCACCATGGATGTACATAAAGTGGCGCTGGTTGACGTATTGTATGAGCTTGCCGCGGCTGCGAAAACTAATTTGGTGCTCACCCATGCACTGGATTTTGAAATCAGTATTGTGCTGCAAGACGTGGATGCAAAAACGGGGTTGGCATTGGTCTGTAATAGTATTGAGGTAGATTGCCAGTACACTCAACAAGGCCTAGTGGTAGGCGCAGCATCAGATAAATCCAATACAAAAGTATTGCCATTACATACTGTTAAATTAAATTATGGCGAGGCAGATGCCATATTGCTGGCCCTACAAAGCGCCCAATCAATGTTGTCTCCTAAGGGGCAATTGATGGCGGATAGCCGCAGCCAACAGATCTTCGTTTACGATGACGATGCACATGCGGCTACGTTAGTGGAAGCCATCAAACAATTGGATCAACCACTTAAACAAATGTTGATAGAGGGCCGTATAGTGATTGCCAAATCTAGCCTGAGTGAGTCCAGTGGTTTGGATTTTATCGGCGGCCTAGGGCCAACAGTACCAGGTGCTGAAAAAGGAGGTCACGTTGGAGTAACGTTTAATCAGTTAGGAGGTGGGTTGCAGTTAGGTTTGGTAGGAGCTCATGTCATGTTGAGTTTGGAACTGGCAGCTCTAGAGGCGGTTGGCCAAGCACTTACCTTGGCACAGCCACAGATATTAGTACAAGAAGGTTATTCTGGTACTATTCAAACGGGCCAAGAAGTACCTTACCTAGTGGCCACAGATAATGGCCAGCAGCAAGAATGGAAACGTGCGGTATTGGGATTAACCGTAACACCAAGGGTATTGCCTAGGGATCAGGTGCAGCTAGACCTGCTGGTGGTGCAGGATTCTATTGGTGATTTATTGCCTAATGGCCAATTGGCGCTCAATACCCATAAATTGGAAACCCGGGCAGTGGTTGGTTTAGGTCAAACGCTGGTATTGGGAGGGGCCTTATATCAACAACAATTAGATCGCTTGTTGTCTAGCCCAGCATTATCAGGGTTGCCCTTTGTGGGCCAATGGTTTGAGCAGCAAAAGCAAGGGTCTGAGCGCTTTGAACTCTTGGTTTTTGTGACTCCGCGCATAGTTAACCCTTGATTATATTGATGTTAGTCCGCATAATTTAGCTAATCCTACCCGGCAGTGCACATTGAGTGCTTGAAGACCGGGTTTTGTTGTTGCTGTTCCTAAAAGGAATTTCATTGTGAATATATTTTTAATTGGCCCAATGGGCGCTGGAAAAAGCACCATTGGGCGTCAACTCGCACGAGAGCTGAAACTAGAATTCCTAGATACTGATAGGGAAATTGAGGAAAGATCCGGCGCGGATATCCCTTGGATTTTTGACGTTGAAGGCGAAGCTGGTTTCCGTAAGCGCGAATCCAACATGATTGCCGAGTTAACCGAATCCAGAGACTTGGTAATGGCCACAGGTGGTGGCGCGGTGGAATCAGCCGAAAATCGCCAACACTTGTCTGCCCGTGGCACCGTAGTTTATTTGTTTGCAACGGTTGAGCAACAACTTGAGCGCACATCAAAAGATAAGAACCGCCCATTGCTACAGAATGAAGACCCAGAACAAGTGTTACGAGACTTGTTTGCTCATCGTCATGCCTTATATGAAGAAACGGCTGACATCCAAGTGGCTACAGGTGCTCAAAATCCACGTTTGTTAGTGGCAGAAATTATTAAACAAATTGAAGCCATCCGTTCCCTATAAGTTATCCTGTATAACTTAAGGCTGCCACAGGCCAGACCATAGCCCAGAGCCATCATAATGACCAGCGTACAACACACATTAACTGTTGACCTAGGTGATCGGAGCTATCCGATTTACATAGGTAGTGGGCTGTTGCAAGAAGCGCAGCTGCTGCGCCAGCATATTACAGGCAAACAAGTATTGGTGGTGACCAATAACACCATAGCGCCTCTCTACTTACAAACGGTGTTAGATGGTTTGCGCAGCCTGCAGGTCGATGGTTTGCAAGTGGATAGCCTAGTGCTAGAAGACGGCGAACAATACAAACACCTTGATACGGTGAGTTTAATCTTTGATCGCTTGCTGCAGCAACGCCATAATCGCACCACTACCCTCATTGCCTTAGGTGGGGGAGTGATTGGCGATATGACAGGTTACGCCGCGGCGGCCTATCAGCGTGGGGTCAATTTTATTCAAATCCCCACCACTTTGTTGTCTCAGGTGGATTCTTCAGTGGGTGGAAAAACCGGCGTTAATCACCCCCTTGGCAAAAACATGATTGGCGCATTTCATCAGCCTCAATGTGTCATTATTGATACCCAAAGCTTACAAACGTTACCCGCCAGTGAGCTGTCTGCGGGCCTGGCAGAGGTGATTAAGTATGGCCTTATTGCCGAGCCAGATTTCTTTACCTGGTTAGAACAAAATATACAGCAACTACGTGAATTGGAACCTGATCTAATCAGCCAAGCGGTGTATCAATCATGCGCGTGTAAGGCTCGTATTGTGGCAGCAGACGAGCGGGAACAAGGCCAGCGAGCCTTGCTTAACTTTGGCCACACCTTTGGCCACGCGATAGAAACCCAAATGGGCTATGGCAACTGGCTGCACGGCGAAGCTGTAGGTGCTGGTATGGCGATGGCGGCAGATTTGTCATGTCGTTTGGGTTGGATTTCAAAGCAACAAGTGCAGCGTATTCAAAACCTGTTGCAAGCGTCTGGATTACCTCTGTGGGGCCCAGAAGGAATGCATGTAGACACCTACTTAGCGCACATGCAGGTGGACAAAAAGGTGACCGATGGCACCCTTCGTTTAATCCTGCTTCAACAATTAGGTGAAGCTATATTAACGTCAGACTTTGGCAGCGATTTGTTGCAGCAAACCCTTAAACAGCCGTTGGCAGTGTAGGAGGTAAGTACAGTGAATAAACCCCTGCAAGAGCCCTCTACTAGTGCCAGTATTGGTGCCGCCTATGCTGGTTATGTGCGCCAATTGGAGCAACAAGAAGTAACCCATGAAAGCATGAGCTTAGTGGGTTTTGAATATCAAGCCAAAGCCCGCAGCCGCCAGTTAGATACTTTATTACACTTAAGCCACTTCTCCGATTATTTAGTGCTGGTTAGCGCGCCTTCTGGAGCCGGTAAAACAATATTTATTGAACAGTTTCTACGAGTTCAGCCTGCCGACGCTTGTATTGTCCATTTGGTATTACACGAACCGGTTACTGCGCCATGGGTAGTGCGCCAGTTAGTTCAACAATTACCCATACAGTTAGCTAACCATGCAGGCCTAGAAGCCAGCATTCTTGCCCTCCAAGAACTGGCTCAGGAGTTAGCATTACAAAAAGAAGTGTTGTTGATTCTAGTAGACGATGCCCAGTGGTTAGACGAAGACGCGCTGGAACTGCTTGCTAATTTGTTACCCCGTAGTGCAAAGGTAGATTCTCGCCCACATGTTGTTCTGTGTGCCGATCACAGCGTGGTAGAGAGGATCGAAGGTCCTCAGTTCGCCGAGCTTAGGCAAGAGCGGTTTTATCATTTAGTTCTGGCTCCTTTTAGTCAGGAAGAAAGTGCCGACTACCTACGCCAACGATTGCAGCGAGCCGGTATTAATCACGGCCTTGGCCCTATTCAATTATTACAATTACATCAGTTGGCTAAGGGTAATCCTGGTTATCTTAATATGCTGGCTAACAAAGCCCTCCATAAGGGTGGGGTTGCTCAGCAAACGGGTTTGCCCTTATTACATATTGGCGCCACGGTGTTTGTGGTGGCTATATTAGCGGCCATTTGGTGGCTAAATGATACGTCTACCCATGATGCTGGGCAAAATGAGGTAGAGTCTGATCTCGTCGTTGTTCAGTCTATTATAACGGAGCCTATGGCGCAGGCGTTACCGCCTTTGGAACCCATAGAGCTGTCGCCAGCACCAAAAAATGTGTCTTTGGAACCTAAACCAGAACCAGAACCAGAACCAGAACCAGAACCAGTGGTACAACCAGAACCGATAATTGAGCCAAAAGTAGAAGTAAACGTTGAGCCCGAAGTTGAAGTAAAGCCTAAGCCTAAGCCTAAGCCTAAGGCCGAGCTAAAACCTGAAAAACAAACTGCCGCCATAGTCTCCAAACCGGTGTTACAGACGTGGCCTAAAGTAACGTCCAAAACAAAGCAGCCATACAGCTATGAGGCCATGTTAAAATTACCTGGCAACCATTATAGCTTGCAGGTTCTTGGCGCTCGCTTGGAAACGACCATAGAGGCGTTTTTAGAGGAAAATAAAGTCAAAAAACCCCACTACGTTATTAAATTGGAGCGTGGCGGCGAACCCTGGTATATGTTGCTTGTAGGAGACTACGCAAGCGCTAGCGAGGCTAGAGGTGCCATCTCATCACTGCCCATTACCCTAAAAAATCAGCAGCCTTGGGCACGGCCTGTGTTAAAAATTCAACAGCAGATTCGTAATAAATTCAACACTAGTGGTGAATAACTTTTACAAATGTGGCGAACGTCGGCTATTGTGTAGGTATTTATCCGCTTATAGCCAAAATAATTTGTTTGCCGTGGTTTTCTCAGGTAGGATGTTTATCCATTTGTTGATTGAATATATCTATAAGCTCTAATAAGAGTTTGTAATTACAGCAAGTGTCCTAATGATGCCTGCTTCATTTCACAGCGTCTCTTGTGGCA
>JBLHQO010000042.1:0-10671 GCA_047625285.1 Oceanospirillaceae bacterium | reverse complement strand
GGTATTGAGCTGGCTTTTTATGATACCGATGATGCCACCGATTTAGCCCGTGTAGTGGTAGCCAAACCAACCCAAATGGTTTGGCTTGAGTCACCTGCAAATCCCACCTGGCAAGTGGTAGATATTGCCGCCGCCGCACAAGTGGCTCACGCAGCTAACGCACAGTTAGTAGTAGATGCTACGGTATTAACGCCACTATTGTGTAAACCCATTGAGCTAGGTGCTGATCTGGTTTTTCACTCAGCCACCAAATACCTTAATGGCCATTCAGATGTGGTTGCGGGAGTAGTCACTTGTGCTCAACAAGACCAGCGCTGGCAGCGTATTTGTAGCACCCGAGCACAACTAGGCGGTATTCTGAGCCCATTTTCGAGTTGGTTATTATTGCGGGGAATGCGCACCTTGCACTTACGTGTAGAACGCGCCAGCAGCAATGCCCAAGCCTTTGCCGAACATTTCCATAACCACCCTCAGGTCCTAGAGGTGATGTACCCAGGGTTGCCCAGCCACCCGCAGCATAACATTGCTAAACAGCAGTGTAAGAACGGTTTTGGTGGCATGTTATCCATTCGATTTAAGGGCGGGCGTGAACAAACTGCTGTCATCATGGGCAAGCTAAAACTGATGGTTAGAGCTACATCTTTGGGCGGTGTTGAAAGCCTTGTAGAGCACAGAGCCCTCATAGAAGGCCCTACCAGCCCAGTGCCAGATGATTTATTACGATTTTCTATAGGTTGCGAGGCTATTGAAGACCTTATTGCCGATTTAGAGCAGGCTTTACGTTTAACGTAGAACTCTCCTAGTAAATACAACCACCGTGCCGAACAACACGCCCATGGAAACTGGCATGGATCGGTTTATGGATACAACCTGCTTGTTTGATCCAAATTTAGCGCGTATGAAGGGTAAAGCGGAGTGTGCGCTTTAAACCCGAGTTAACCAGCCAAAACGATCTTCGGCCACACCAAACTGAATATCATTAAGCGCTTTACGAAGTTTAAGTGTGGTTACGCCTGGCTTACCAGTGCCTACGGTGAAGTCTTTACCGTGGTGAATTAAGGTGCCAACAGGTGTTAGTACTGCAGCTGTACCAGAAAGTGCGGCTTCGGCGCCTGGGTTAGCGCTGCGCTCGATCAATTCATCTACAGACAGGTTACGTTCACTTACGGTTAGGCCCATTTCAGCGGCTAAGGTTAATACCGATGCGCGCGTAACGCCGTGTAAAAAAGAAGAATCTAACGCTTTGGTGATCAGTTCATTGCCATCAATCAAGATGAAGTTTGCGGCCGCAGTTTCTTGTACGTCGCCATCAGGGCAAAACAACACTTGGTCTGCTTGATGTTCTGAGCGTGCTTTGTTTAACACCTGTAATGCACTGGCGTAATTACCACCACTTTTAACCATGCCCATGTGAGGCGCGCAGCGCATACCTTGTTGGTCTATCAGCACTCTTAGTGTTGTATCGCCGCCAGCAAAGTAGTCGCCTACAGGGGACGCCAATACGTACAGCATAGACTGAGTAGAAGGCGCTGCGGCTTTGCCTATGGCGGCTTCTGTGCCCATGTGAGTTGGGCGTAGGTACATAGTGCCAGGAGGCGCTGGAATGTCATCTGTATAGCGGCCAACAAGATCTAGGATCATAGTTCTAAGCATAGCTTCATCAACGGCAGGTAAAGATAATAAGCGACTGCTTTGGGCCATGCGCTCAATGTTTTGATCCATACGGAAAATATGATGGCTGCCATCAGGGTGACGAAACGCCTTTAGCCCCTCAAAACAAGTACTGGCATAATGCAGTACGTGAGCGCCTGGGTGTAATGAAATGCTGTCGCTAGGCACTAAACTTGGAGTGCTCCATTGTTGGCCTTCAAAGGTGGCTAATGCCATTTCAGGGACAAATTGGGTGCCGAACGCAGTCATGGTGATCTCACTATTAAGGGGTGTGCAAATAAGTCTGACATCATACCATCGGTGGAGACTTTATTTCGAGTGATTGGTGAGAAGTTTGAGCTAAAATTCAATGTCGATTTGTTGCATAGATCACCGGTTAATCGTTAAATTAGTGGCTAAGGGTCGCGTGTTGAATGAAACCTCTCGTATTAACGCTTCAAAAATAAATCGTTTTGGCATAAAGTAGGCCCCGTAGGTGGCTACACGAATTTAGCTTTAACGGGAAACAGTCTCAATATGAACTGTGCTGCCCCCGCAACGGTAAACAAGCTTTGCTTGTGAGCCCGGAGACCGGCCTACAACTTATGGGTTAATACCCTCTAACACTAGTTTATCGTGCGGGTGAGCACGTGGAGAAATACATGATTACTTCTACCGTTAATACGCAGGCATCTAGCCGAACATTAGCAACTACCAGCGTACAAATGGTCGCTGCTGCCATTTTAGGAATGGTTGTATTGATGGGTGTTGGTTTTGCACCAATGGATGTTGCGCACAATGCAGCACACGATACCCGCCACTCTTTTGCCTTTCCTTGCCACTAAGGGTTAATACCCTTTTTTAGGTAAATTTTATGTTTCGTTCTATGGTGTTAGCTGCGCTAGGTGTTGCCTTGGTCGCAGGTTTAGTTTTGAGTGCAGTTCAAGCTTTACACGTGTCACCCATTATCTATGCGGCCGAAGTGTTTGAAGTGGCCGAGCCAGAAGTGGCTGCAGCCCATAATGATGGTCATTCGCACTCCCATAGTGATGCAGCCTGGAGCCCTAGGGATGGTATAGAGCGCATTGGTTTTACAGTGTTATCAAATGTCTTGTCGGCCTTTGGTTTTGCCATGATTCTATTAGCCGGTATGTTCATGGCGCGTGACAAAGCTCAACTAAATATTTCTTGGTTTAGGGGGGTTGTTTGGGGCTTGGCAGGTTACTTAACATTCTTTGTTGTGCCCGCATTAGGCCTGTCTCCAGAGATTCCAAGTATGGAAGCCGCTGCCCTTGAAGGGCGCCAATCTTGGTGGGTGCTAGCGGTTGTAAGCACAGGCTTAGGCATTGCCAGCTTGGTGTTTTTACCAGGCATTGCTAAAACGGTAGCCATTGTATTTATGGCAGCGCCCTGGTTTGTGGGTGCGCCACAGCCAGAAGTACATGGTTTTCTACACCCAGATGCGCAAGCTGTTGCAACCTTAGAAGGCTTACAAGTTCAGTTTATCTATGCCACGGCCATTGCCAATGGTTTGTTTTGGATCACCTTGGGTGGCCTAACGGGATACTGTGCTAAGCGATTTATTAAAGCTTAATTTTTTGGTGTCTATGCAGCGGGTTTACAATTATGTACTTGAGTCTGTATTCGGTGTGTATTTGTCAGACCCAGCGGCACTGAGCCTTAGGCTTGCTGAAGTAAAAACAGCCGTAAGGGTGACAGAAGCAGGTTTAGAATTTACCCTGCCAGAGCTTTACCAATTTGCAACCTTGGAAGTAATAGGCAATGGCGAACAATCTTATACAAGCTTTAGGCGCTGTCTCTATGACCAACAAACCCAGGTAACGTTGCGACAATTGGGTGGTGAAGTAGTAATCGCCCAGAACTACGACCAAGTGGATCGCAGCATATATCGACTGCAAGCGTTGAATTAATACGCGGTAAAATGGGCCGTTAAATAAAGGAAATTAGGTGGAAATAAGTGTTCTGTTAGTAGGCTTTATGATTGGCTTGCGTCACGCCTTAGAGGCTGACCATGTGGCTGCCGTAGCCTCAATTGTTACCCAGAAGCAAGGTACCGCCGCAGCTTTGCGCCATGGCGCTGTGTGGGGTTTGGGGCATACCATTACACTGTTTATATTTGGCACTGCCGTCTTGCTGGCCGACACCTTAATTCCTGATCATATGGCCTCTTTATTGGAGTGTGCTGTAGGTTTTATGCTGCTGTATTTGGGCCTAGACGTGCTTTGGCGAATGAGCCGTAAAGGCGTTCACTTTCATGTGCATCAACACCATGGTAAGCGCCACCTCCATGCTCACCAGCACCATTTTGAGGTCGCTCACGCAGATGTAAGTGCTCACACACATAAGCATAATAACCCATTTCCAGTACGGACCCTAATGATAGGCATCATGCATGGTATGGCAGGTTCTGCGGCGTTAGTGGTATTAACCTTGAATGTGGCGCAAAATTTTTGGGTAGGCATGGGTTATATGCTGCTGTTTGGTATAGGCTCTATCGCCGGCATGGCGCTTTTATCAGCTGCTATTAGTCTACCCTTTAGCCTTTCTAGTAAGCGTATCGAACGCTTTGTAGGTTACCTTCAACTAGGTATAGGTTTAGGTACATCCGGCCTTGGTGGCATTACTGTGTTTAATTATTTTTATTAGGCGCATCGTTATCGAGTCAATGATTGACGCACCTAGCACAACCCCCAACTGCACCAGCTCTTCGTAATTGAAGTACAGCCATTGGCTTAGTCTAGTTCTGTGGCCTTGCTACGTTGGCTTTAAGCAAATATTGTGCGGCTAGGTAATAGGCGGTAGCCGCAGCTGCCATGGGGTTGGCTTTGGCAGTAATGTGAGCCACGCCTTGTTCATCTATATCAGCGCTCACTACCTGGCCTGTAATGTGGTTAACACTGGCAATTTGTTTGCCATTAACCGCAACGCTGGTTCGGCTATCTTGCACAAAACCATAGGCGGGTAAGTCTTTACCTTTGGCCCACGCCAAATCTCGGCCTAAGGTGGTATTGAGATAGGGTTGCGGGAATAACCCGGCTATGGTGGGTAACAAATCTGGCAAGCTACCAAAGGTATGGTCTATCTCTGGGGCAACCATCGCTGGTGCATGTATGATCAAAGGTACCGGCAACTCTGCTATACCAAACTGAAAAATATACTCCGGCAAGTGTGGTACTTTTACGGAGCTGGCTTGGTGATCCGAAAAAAGCACAAAAATGGTATTGTTGTATAAGTTGTTGCGCTTAAACTGCTCGAACATTTTGCCAATATTATGATCCAATAAGCGTACCGCGTTGTATTACCCTAGGCTGGTAAAACCATTATTTTTAAGTTCGTCGTCACTTCGTTGCTGTTCCTTAAAACCGCTATCATCATCAGCAATGGTATACGGTTCATGGTTAGCAGCGGTTTGGATATAACCAAAAAAGGGCTCTTTAGCCTGGCTTAAAATGGTACTAGCCTCACTAAATAAGGAATAATCAGAAATGCCCCACACATCAACAATCGGCGAGTTCCAATACTTTTCTTCGTATAAACTAACGCCCTTAATACTATTGTGAATGAGTGCGCTCATATTGGCCCAGCCTGCGCTGCCACCTAACATATAGTGCTTTTGGTGTTGTACAAAGGAGTTAATCACCGAGCGTTGGTGGGTAATGTAGGGGTTACGAGTGGCGGTCTCTATCGCAGATACATCGGGAATGTCGGTAATGGAGGCGAACACACTTTTTGCTGTAGATCGAGCTGGCACGTTAAAATGGGGATACCAGCGCGACTGCTTAATGAGGGCGTCGATATTAGGTGTGGGGTTTAATCCATTGCCATAAGCGCCAATATGGCTGGCACCAAGGCTTTCCATAAATACAACTACCACATTAGGTGGTGGTTGTAGCGCGTCTACCACGGGTGCTGTGGGCGTGTCCCAGCGGTCTAATGCCTACCTCCTCACTAGGAAAAGTGGCTCCCAGTAGGTGGGAAAGAGTACCAAAGTAAGGTTTTAAATCTTCTTTGGTGGCCGTGTTGGTACTAAAACGGGCAGTATCATAAATCCAAACAAATGGATTTAGCCCCAAGGCTGCCACTTGGGCATTACCGTTAAAAAAGGCATGATTCCAGCGTAAAGGCACCAACGACCAACGACCCAGAAGGATCAATAAGAATAACGCGCCAATAACGGCAATATGAATACAGTTACTGTACCAGCGGCGGTGATTCTTTTCCTTTTTAAGCAAGGGTAATAACAGTTGCTGATGGAGCCAATAGCCTAAGGCCCAAATGATGGCCACACCCAAGCAAATTTGAATGACCGGGTAAGATTGCCATATCATGGAGGAGGATATGGCGATGTCGCTGCTAAAACGCACGATAGACGCATCTATACGTTTGTTAAGGTACAAATAATGGCCAGCGTCGAACACGTACATAGCCAGTATGGCGATTAAAATAAATCCAAACCAGTAACCTAATAAACGGCGCAAAAAAGGGTAGTTTACGGCACTAAAGCGGGGTAAAAATAGCCAGGGCAAGGTCACTAGGGCTGCTAATACGGAGACTCTTAAATCAAATCGTAAACCCACCCAAAAGGCTTTTAATAAATGGCTTTGTGCAGCTACAGGTAGTTCGGAAAATAATCCCTAAAAAAGTAACCGAAACAAACCTTGTAAACACCATAGGCCTAAGGTTAATAGCAGCAAATATTGCACGCGACGTGGTATAAAATTCATACTTGGCCTAGCTTAAGCTAACTCGCTTTTACGGGAGTTAAGGGTGCTTGAGTTGAGCGCAAATTGAGTACTAGGCCAGCAATAATAAACGTTGCGGCAACCCACTTCCACCACGGCATACTTTCACCAAGGAAAATACTAGAGGCGGCCATACCAAAAACGGGCACCAGTAATGCCCAGGGTACTACTAAAGCAGCGGCATGGCGTTGTAATAATAAGTTCCACAAACCATACCCAATGAGCGTGTTACCTATGGTTTGCCATAAAACAATGGCCCAAGCTTGCTGCGGAGCAGAAGCTAGGCTGTGAATAATAAGGTTTGGCCCTTCATGGTAATAAGACATTAACGCTAGGGGAGGCACAGCGAACAGAGAGGACCAGGCCAAAAAAGCAATGATATTAACCTTGCCAGACTTCTTTGACACTAGGTTGCCAGCGGCCCAGCTTAAGGCGGCAACTAAGATCACCGCTAGCCCCACAGGGGTAGCGTCAGTGTTACCTTGAATAGCGATTAGTACAATGCCCGCAAAAGAGATGAGAAGCGCAAGCATTTGGGCAAAACGAATGGTTTCCTTAAATAAAATCAGGGCAAGTAAAATAGTAAATACCGCTTGTACCTGAATAACTAAAGAGGCTAGCCCAGGAGACATGTGGCTGCCCATAACCCAAAACAATAAGCCAAACTGACCAAAACCAATGAAAAAACCATAAGCTATTAAATAGCGCCACAGCACATTAGGTCGAGGCAAAATAAATATCAAAGGTAAGGCGGCAAAGACAAAACGTAGGCTAGCAAATAAAAACGGGGGTAAGTCGTTTAGTCCTAATTCGATAAAAACAAAGTTAGTGCCCCAGATGAGGGCAACAAAAACAGCCAGTAATTGGTGTTTGATGGGCATTTTTGTATCCTGCTAAGGGTAATTTCAGTGCCGACTACTACCACCGCCGAAGGAGGTTTTTCCAGTAACGTCCGTTGTCTCCTGTATTATGGGTTTAGAGTTGCTTTTTGCTTCTTCTGACGCAGCTGGTGCTTTCGCTGCACCTTCTTCTGACGCAGCTGGTGCTTGCGCTGCACCTTCTTGTAATGCACGGGCATGGCGGGACAAGGGTTCCTGTTTGTTGGCTAACTCTGCACCTTCTTGTAATTGATGGGCATGGCGGTACAACGGCTCCTGCTTGTTGGCTGCCTCTGCTCCTGTTTGTGATTCATCGGCATGACGGTACATAGCGTTGCGTTTATTCTTTAAGTCTGCTTGCCGCGATTGTTGTTTTTTCTGTACTAGAACTTCACGCTGAAGCTTCCAATCTGATAAATCGTTGGTTTTGGCGGCTAAATGGACTTCTAGTTTTACCATCAGTTCGCTCATGTCAGACGCTGACGTCTCAATATTTTTGGCGATCTTGGCTAAAGCTTGTTTAGATACGGCGGGAGGTTTTATTCTGACTTTAGAGGCTGGTTTGTCTAACTCTTGAGAAAACACCGAGGCTCCGGTGCGGTTAGAGAACTCAACCAAAGCGGATTCACATTGTGTCACAAGTGCAGCAACTTCTTTTTCAGTTTTTTTTCTCATACACCTACCTCTACCTGAAGAATCCTAAACGATGCGTCACACATCTCGGGACGATGTGAACCAAGCCAGTTTATCATGTAACTCCACCACGCGCCCCACCAAGAATAAAGAGGGTGACATCACTTGTTCCGCCTCAATCATAGCGGGCAACTCTGTGAGATCCGACACCAACACACGCTGGTCTTGGGTGGTGCCTTTTTCAATCAATGCCACGGGCATGTTTTTGTCCATGCCATGTGCAACGAGTTGCTCACAAATCTGCGGTAAGCTCTTTAACCCCATATAAAACACTAAGGTTTGCCCTTCCACTACTAGCTCTGGCCAAACTAAATTAACCGTACCATCACGTAATTGGCCCGTCACAAAACGCACGGATTGGGCGTAGTCCCTGTGGGTAAGGGGAATACCAGAATAAGCAGAACAGCCACTGGCAGCAGTAATACCGGGCACCACTTGAAATGGTATATGTTGCTCGGCCAAGGTTTCGATTTCTTCACCTCCGCGGCCAAAGATAAACGGATCTCCTCCCTTAAGGCGGGCAACGCGCTTGCCTTGTTTGGCGTAATCTACCAGTAATTGGTTGATGCCCGTTTGGGGTACGCTGTGGTTAGCACGGCGTTTGCCTACATATACACGTTCTACAGATTCTGGTACTAGGGCCATTATGCCATCAGACACTAGTGCATCATATAACACCACATCGGCCTTTTGTAACAGCCTAAACGCTCTGAGGGTAAGAAGGTCTGGATCACCTGGGCCTGCACCAATAAGAAACACTTCACCACTGCTTATCAGCTTATCAAGCCCCTCATCTACTTCTTTTAAGTGATTCTTTAATAAGTTTTCAGCTTCATCTTGTTTGCCGGAGAATACAGCTTCGGCCACTGGCCCTTGTAACACCTGGTGCCAAAAAATGGAGCGGTCTGCGGTGTTAGGTAAGGCGTCTTTGACTTGCTGGCGATAACCACCTACTAAACTGGCTAGTTGTCCGTAGGCTTTAGGTACAAGTAGTTCCAATTGCTGGCGCAAAATACTTGATAAAACCGGCGAAGCGCCACCGTTGTTAATGGCAATAGTTAACGGCGCTCGATCAATGGTGGCGCCGAAAATAACATTGCCGTCGTTGGGACAGTCTGCAACATTAACTAATAAACCCATGGCCTTAGCATCAGTAGCTACTTGCTGGTTGGTGGCACGATCATCCGTGAGGGCTAAAATAAGGCCGTAGCCAAGCATAGCTTCATCTGATGCATAGGCGTCTATGGTTACGCTGCCGCCAGCGCTTTCTACGATGTTGGCAAGCTCCTTAGATACTGCAGTTGCTATTACATCACAGGCAACACCAGCTTCAATCAAAGATGTAGCGCGGCGTTTGGCGACAGCGCCGCCACCTATAAGCAGTGCTTTTAATGTGCTGGTATTGTGAAATAGAGGGAAAAAAGTCATTATGTTTCCTGTGTCAACCAAGTTTGGCAGCGCTTTATAGCGCCAGCTTGGCTTAAGCCAATATTGCCAAAGCGTAACAAACTCGTGCTTGAGTTGATATTCACTGGGCGTAATAAAATTCCGTTTTTTGCAGCGCTATAATGCAGCTTGTAAGCTAAATCTGGTGCCATAATAAAACTACGAAATAATTCGTGGGAGGCTGCTAAGTGAGCCCCCAGTAGAATCATTGAATTTTGCCAAAGGTTTAATTGCTCTAGCCTTTCGTTCACAAGCGCCAAGCGCATGTTTTTTTGCCACTGCGTATCACTTAAAGCGGCAATGGCTACGGTTTGTGCCGGCCCGTTAACGGACCAGGGGCCAATTTCTTTGGCTAGCTGATTTAGTACAGTTTGAGCAGCAAAGGTAAATCCTAAGCGAATGCCAGCAAGGCCAAAGAACTTACCCACTGAACGCAATACAACGATGTTATCTGCTAGCTTTTGTATGAGTAAGCTGGCGGATGGAGTAGTGTCGATAAAGGCCTCATCCACCACCAAAAACCCATTTTTAGCCTGTAATTTTTGTGCCCATAAGCACAGTTGTTGTAACTTAAAGGTTTCGCCTGTTGGGTTATTTGGGTTGATGATCACCAAATGACCTATTTCGCGCCTTGGTTCTTGGCCTGTCGCATCATTATTCAGTGCCGCATCTATTTGTTGAGCAGCTAGCTGGCTGTTTAAGCCGTTATAGGTTTGAATATCACCTTGTTGCGACCACGCTTCACTATGCTCTTGGTAACCCACGTGGGGTAGCCATGCGGCTTTTTGATTACCTAATTTGTGTAGTATGGCGGGTAATAATTGAATAACGCTTTGGCTGCCGCTACTGGCTAAGCATGGGTGATGCCCATAATAAGATGTGGCAGCGTTGATTAACGCAGGGTTTAAGTAAGGTAGCTGGTGCCAAGCATCCTGCGTTATGGCAGGCACAGGGTAGCTGTACTGGTTAATACCAGTGGACAGGTCTAGCCAGTCCCCAGGGTCTCGGCCATAAATGGCGGATGCAGACTGTAAATCACCGCCGTGAAATAGAAGGCTCATATTAAGTGACCCCCCAGCGTTAACGTCATCCTGAGCCTCGATATGTCCCCCAGCGCCAATGTCATCCCGAGCGTAGCCGAGGGATCTAAGATGTCTCGACTAGGCTCGACATGACAGAGAAACATACGCTCGACATGACAGACAGAAGTAAGTTCGGGATAGCAGCAATAGGCAGGTGTT
>JBLHQO010000041.1:0-10926 GCA_047625285.1 Oceanospirillaceae bacterium | reverse complement strand
GACTTTAGTTTGTTGGAAGTTGAGCAGCTAGTGTTGCAGTACAGCTTAGCTGAAACCAGTATCAAGCTAGGCCGCTATATACTCAGCTGGGGTGAAGTGGAAGGTGCTGGAGTGTTGGATGTGATTAACCCAGCACCAGACCTAACCAGCGGCGCAACAGCGTTTACTCCACAATGGCTATTAAGTGGTCATTATTATATGCCATCGGCGCAAGTGTCTGCATTTATGGGTTTAGACCCCAGTGTGGCGGCACAGCCCAATGTGGTGTTAAGCACTAATGTAGCAAAAGAGTGGGGTGTGAAATATGGCCACACTGGGGCAGGCAGCGATTGGGCCGTTTATGCAGCCCAAATGGTGCCTAATAGCGCGGTGCTCGATTTAGCCTCAGCTAAAGCCATAACTACAGGCACGGCTTCGGCCAAAGCCTACCAATTGATCGGTTACAGTTGGAACAAAGCTATCAATGACGATCTTTTTAAGTTTGATGTGGCTTACAAACAAGGTTTAGAGAATAACCTAGGCTACACAGGATTAATCTCAGCTAATCGTTTAGATGCGGCTGTTGGTTTAGAACTGAACGATGGCGATCAACAGTGGAACGCCACGTTAACGGCACAACACTGGCTTAATTATAAGCCCACTTACCTTACGCCTGGGTTACCGCCCGTGGTTAGCAATCAAACTGACGTAAGGTATAGCCTAGGTGTGGAAGATAGTTTTTATAATGATGAGTACAGCTGGTCGCTCATACATACGGGCACGCCTAACGGAGCTCTCAGGGCGTTAATGGCTGAGCTTACCTGGCAACCCAACGATCAATGGCAAAGTAGCTTAGGCTACGCCGGCATGACCGCAAACAACAATACTGCTTATGCATCGCTAGATGGCACCCAGCGCCTAACTTTTGAGGTCAAACTCAGTTATTAAAGAGGGCTGCTTTATTCACTAGGGCTGCACTAATAGAAGATTCATTTGCTGGTTAATGCTAGAACCCTCAATGGCTAGATCAAACACGATGTCAAAGTGATTGCGGCCTGCCACTTCAAAGCACTCACTATTAACCCCATCGCTTAGCAGTTGTTGGTGATACTCTTGGCTTTGGCGCTTAAACTCTTGGGTTTCATTGCTGCCGTAGGCAATGATGCAAGGAGGAAAACCTTGGTTAGTATAAAGGCCTGGGCTTAGGTCTGTTGCGCTGTCTATGGTTAGATTTAAAGGGTCGTTAATGTAGGTGTTCACCAAAGGCCTTAGGTCATACACACCACTAAGTAACACCGCGCCAGAGATAGATTGAGCACTAAGGCCATGTAAGTTTTGTTGAGCTGCTTGTAACACCGAGGCACATAAATGCCCGCCCGCAGAGCTGCCTGCAATAACCACTTTATTGGCGTTAAAACCCAGCTCGTCAGCTTGGGTAATTAACCAGGCCACGGCACGGCAGCACTGAGAAATCATATGATTAATACTGGCTTCAGGGGCAATAGTGTAGTCTATCACCGCTAGGTTTATGCCCTGTTGCAGTAGGCCTGGAGCCATTAAACAGGAATCATCTTTACTTAGTTTCTGCCAATAACCGCCGTGAATATAAACCACTAAAGGGCCATCACTTTGAGCAGGAAAGTAATCAAGTAATTCGCCTATGTTATCGCTGTAGGCAAGATTGCTACGATAATTCAATTTATGTTGAGCCTCTTTAGAGTGGCTAACGTAATCATTGATATACACCATAATATCATCCACACAAGAGCTAGGAGAATATTCTTGTGTCAGTTTTGCAAGGCTCATATGTTTCCATGGCATTGGGAATCGTCGTCTCAAGAGAACCTCCTTAGTTGCTGTTTGGGCTGGGCGGGACGCTTTAAGTAGCTTGTTGATAGGTCGGTGACAATTGCCACAGTCGCCTGCTACTCCCAGTACCGCACGTAATTTACGAAAGTCATCATGGCCTCGTGCAATGGCCGCTTCTACGGCAACTTGGTCGATATCAAAACAAGTGCAGATGATGGGGTTATCGTTCGAGGGGGAGTTCACTTGGCGAGCGCCTTTATAGCGTCACTTAAACCGCTCAAGGTCATAGGGTACATTCTGTCATCAACCAGTTGCTGGGTGAGGTCAATAGAGTGAGTGTAACGCCAATGGTCCTGCGCCACGGGGTTAAGCCATGCCACTTTATCGAAGTGGGAGGTGAGGCGCTGCATCCACGTATGCCCAGGTTCTGGATTCATGTGTTCTACACTGCCGTAAGGGCTACTTATTTCGTAGGGCGACATAGAGGCATCACCAACAAAGATCACTTTGTAATCTCGGCCATAGGTATGAATTATATCGTATAACGAGGTACGTTCATTTTGTCGGCGCATGTTGTCACGCCAAAGGCTTTCGTAAACGAAGTTATGAAAATAAAAGTGTTCTAAGTGTTTGAACTCAGTACGGCAAGCCGCGAATAATTCTTCACATACTTTAATGTAAGGGTCCATAGAGCCGCCAACATCGAGCATCAGTAGCACTTTTACGGCATTGTGGCGCTCGGGAACAAGTTTAATATCCAGCATGCCGGCATTTTTGGCGGTAGCGCTGATGGTATGGTCTAAATCCAGTTCATCGGCAGCGCCCGTGCGCGCAAATTGGCGCAATTTTCGTAACGCTACTTTAATGTTGCGTGTACCTAGCTGAACGCTGTCATCAAGGTCTTTAAATTGGCGTTTTTCCCATACTTTGGCGGCGCTCTTGTTGCGGCTTTCACCACCTACACGAATGCCTTCTGGGTGATAACCACTGTGACCAAACGGCGAAGTACCTCCGGTACCAATCCACTTGCTGCCGCCTTGATGGCGCTTTTCTTGCTCTTTAAGGCGTTCTTTAAAGGCGTCTAACAGTTCTTCCAAGCCACCTAGAGACTTGATTTTGGCTTTTTCTTCATCACTTAACTGTTTCAGGAATTCCGAGCGCAGCCATTCTTCTGGAATGAGGGCGTTGAGCACATCTTCTAGGCTTTCCAGTTGTTTAAAATAAGCCCCAAATACGCGATCAAATTTGTCGAAGTTGGCTTCGTCTTTAACCAGACAAATGCGAGCAAGGTGATAAAAATCATCAATGTCTGCAAACGCTAGGTGTTGTTGTAGGGCTTCCAACAACACCAAGTATTCGTTGATGGAAACAGGAATTTGCGCACGCTTTAACGTGTAAAAAAAGTTAACCAACATAACGGGTTAACGCTGCTCTCTACGGGACATAAAAGCCAGTCGCTCAAGTAATTGAACGTCTTGCTCGTTTTTCAACAAAGCGCCATAAAGCGGTGGAATGGCTTTGGTTCGGTCGCGGTTGGCTAATATATCTTCAGGAATTTCATCGGCCATCAGCAGTTTAAGCCAGTCGATTAATTCAGAAGTAGATGGCTTCTTCTTCAGGCCGGGTACGTCGCGCACGTCAAAAAACATCTGCATGGCCTCGGCCACAAGGGTTTGGCTAATGTCTGGGTAGTGCACATCAACAATCGCCTTCATGGTGAGTTTGTCGGGGAAGTTAATGTAATGGAAAAAACAGCGGCGTAAAAAGGCGTCTGGTAATTCTTTTTCGTTATTACTAGTGATAATCACTACCGGGCGGTGCTTAGCTTGAACCCGTTCACCGGTTTCGTAAACGTAGAACTCCATCTTGTCTAACTCTACCAATAGATCGTTAGGGAATTCAATGTCGGCCTTGTCGATTTCGTCGATCAATAAAACCACTCGCTCATCGGCATCAAAGGCTTGCCACAGTTTGCCTTTTTTAATGTAGTTACTAATGTCGTGAACCTGTTCACTGCCTAGTTGTGAATCACGCAAACGCGATACAGCATCGTATTCATACAGGCCTTGTTGGGCCTTGGTGGTGGATTTCACATGCCATTGCATTAGTGGCATGCCTAAAGCTGTTGCCACCTCTTCTGCAAGTAGGGTTTTGCCGGTGCCTGGCTCTCCTTTGATAAGCAAAGGGCGCTGTAACGTTACTGCCGCGTTAACGGCCATTTGTAAGTCTTTGGTGGCGACGTATTTTTCGGTACCGGTGAACTTCATAATTAAAACTCAAACATTTACTAATGTGGTCATTTTGGCACGAATTGCATGGCTAAGCAGCAAGACTTACAAGTCATTGTGCCACATTTTCAAGTTGCTCTGTCCCGTTTCGGGTTAGGTGATATAATCAGTTTATGAATGAAGCTATACCCTCAAAAGACAATCCCAAGGTGTTTCCACTTGAAACAGCGCGTGCCCCGGTAATTAACAAACAGCCAGGCGAGTTGCGTAACTTTGCATTTTTGTTGCAAGAAAACTTCTCCATGATGGCCCTCACCTCTGCTTTAGATGCTTTACGAACGGCCAACCTGCTTAGTGAAGAGGATCTCTACACCTTTCGTTTGGTGAGCTTAGATGGCGCTTCTGTGTGTAGTGATTTGGGTTTTGCTGCCATGGCTGATCAAGCTTTAGGGGATCTTAATCTTAATCATATGGATGCTTTCGTCATCTGTGGTGGTTTGCGAGTAGAGCTGCAAACGCCGCCTCAACTCATTAGATTTTTGCGCCAGTCTGGCGTGCGGAAGAAAGCCCTAGGCTCATTGTGGAACGGCGTGTTTGCGTTGGCGAACGCGGGCGTTATTGATGGCAAAACGTGTGCGGTTCACCGGGAAAATAGAGCCAGCTTTAGAGAAAGTTTTGCTGCCATAGATCTGAAAGACAAAGCGTACATTATAGATAACCTGTGCTTTAGTTGTGCCGGTGGTAATAGTGCTTTGGATATGATGCTAGAACTCATGCTAGAGGCCAGAGGTAAGCCTTTTATACGTGGTATTTGCGATATTCTTACCTGTGACCGTATTAATGACGCTGGCGAACCAGCCTTCCTAAGTGATCAGGCCGATGCGCAGATGCCGCAAAACCTTCAAGACATTATCGGCTTAATGGAAAACAACATGGAAGAAATGTTGTCAGCCGAAGAAATAGCATCCTTAGTAGGCATTACACGGCGTCAAATTGAGCGTCAGTTTCAGCGCTATTTAGGCATTACCCCCACACGGTATTATTTAGAGCTACGCCTCAAGAGGTCCCACCAACTACTCACCCAAACTCAGCTGAGCATGAGTGATATTTCACTGGCCTGCGGGTTTGTTTCTTACCCACATTTTAGTAAATGTTACCGCCAGTACTTTGAGGTAACACCTTCTCATACTCGTAGGCAGTCCTAGGGTTTAAAAAGATTGCTTTGGCCTTGAATTCAAGGCTGTGCTTTCGTTTTGGTATAGTCATTTTTCACCTCAGGGTTAAGTTTAACGCTTAATGAGGTATACAGTTTTGCTGGAGGGGATCAATACCTTTGATGAAACTCTAATGTAGACATCCAGTATTAATGAATTGCCTGCAATGCTTTTTTGAACTTAAGCATTAAGTCATCAGTATCTTCAATACCAGCCGAACACCGAATTAATCCTTCAGGGATCCCTAATTGAATACGCTCTTCAAGAGTACATTCAACATGACTTGTTGTTGAAGGTAACCCAAGTAATGTATCCACTGAACCAAGAGTTGATCTTAAATGATGGGGTTCAAAGGTATTCACAAAAGTTTCAACGGCAGCAGTTCCACCTTTTAAATTGAAACTGAATAAAGCGCCATAACCTTGCATTTGTTGTTGTGCTATATGGTGGCCAGGATGTGAAGCTAATCCAGGATAATAAACAGCATCGACTTCATTATTGTTCAATAAATATTCAGCTAAAGACTGAGCATTATGCATACTTTGCCGCATTCGTAATGCAAGTGTTCGCATACCTCGTGCAATTAAAAAACCTCCCATAGGATCAAGGCATCCACCGGAAAGTTCTTTAAATGCAACAATGCTTGGTTTTATTGCATGAGATGTGCAAACGACACCGCCCATGGTATCGGCATGGCCGCTTAAAAACTTTGTCGCACTATGTACAACAATGTCAGCTCCTAAGGTAATTGGCTGCTGTGAAACGGGGGTTGCAACCGTATTATCGACAATGACTTTTGCACCTTGCTGGTGAGCGAGTGCACTTAACCGCTTTATATCTTGTATTTTTAGTAATGGGTTTGATGGTGTTTCTAAATAAACCAAATCACAGCCTTGCTGAATAACTTCTTCTAATGACTCTTTCGATTCAGGTTTTATTAAAACAACATCAACACCCCATGAAGGGAGCAAGTGTTCTAAAATAGCGTAACTCCCACCATAAATATTGGCAGAAGCCACAAGTTTCATACCCGGCTTAAGTTGGCTCATTAACGCTGAGTATATTGCAGCCATTCCTGATGCAAAGGCGATTGCCGTATCACTTTTCTCTAACAAAGAAACGGCATTTTCAACGGCTAAAATAGATTCGCTTGGTGTATTTCGCGCATATAAAAAATCATCGCTTTCGCCTTTAGAAATAGTTTCCCACTTTTTCACTTCGGTTTGTTTTGAGGCGACATCAAAATTTAAAAAAGCGTTTGATAAAAAAGCACTGATCATAAGCAAGTCACTAAAGGTTATAAATATTTAATAAACAGATACTAATTTAATCGAAGAGTAGTTGCTAGAAATATACGAGGCATAAAAGTCCGCGCCACCTTTAAGATTAGTTAACTGCCCCGGAATATCTCGATATCTGAGTCATAGGGAATTATGACTTTGTAGGCATTAAAATCCATTAAGTGATTGATGGATATATCACATTTTAGTTATCGATCAGTTGGTGTAAGTGATCGATACCCCAATCGGTCATGTGGGGCCAAGGATGTTGCGACAAGGTATTAACATGCACTGTAGCAACATCGGCCGCCCTGCCGGCTTCTAAGTCAAACACATAGTCGCCAACCATAACGCTTTCGCTGGTTTTGGCGCCCCATTGATCCAACAATAAATGTATTCCGGCGGGGTGAGGCTTAGGTTCGCAAGACGCACGATCCAAAATGTCGCTGGGAGAAAAAAATTGTTCTATGTTGCAAGCTTTAAGTGTTTGTAAGGTAGCGGGCATCACATTGCGGGTTAGTATGCCTAGGTTAACGCCTTTCAACTGAAGGTGTTCAAGTAGTTCAAATGCTCCGGGCATGGGTTTAGCTAAGCTGGCAAAGTGATATTCCATCACATTGATCTTTTTCCATAAAGGCGCGGCCTGCTCTGGGGGCATAGCTTGTACGGTCTCCAAAATAGCGGCGTCTGGCGCTAAACCAAGCTCGCTCCTCATCATGGCAAAGTCGTGCACACCTATGGTTAAAGTGCCATCCATATCAAAAATCCAGTGTTTACTGGCGAGGATTTTTTTATGTAGTGGGTTTAAAATGTCAATCATAGCGGTATTTTTCAAAGTAGTTGGCTCAATTTAACAAATTTCGAAGGAAATGCGTTAGTTTTACTTTCCATTGTTTAGCCTTATGGGGCCCTGTGGTAAAATTTGCACTTCTTTTTTGGAGGATAACCAATGGGCGCACAAGTTGCCGTTATCATGGGGTCTAAGAGCGACTGGCCATGTATGCAGGAAGCCACGCAAATTATGGATCGTTTGGGTGTGAGTTACGAAGTGGCAGTTGTTTCTGCTCACCGCACGCCGGACAAGCTCATGGAATTTTCCTCCCAAGCATCGGGCCGTGGTATCAAAGTGATTATTGCAGGGGCCGGTGGCGCTGCACACTTGCCTGGCATGGTGGCCTCTAAAACATGTTTGCCCGTGCTGGGGGTGCCGGTACAAAGTAAAGCCTTAAGTGGCGTTGATAGCCTTTACTCCATTGTACAAATGCCGCGCGGTGTGGCTGTGGGGTGCATGGCTATAGGTGCTGCTGGTGCCTTTAATGCAGGCCTGCTTGCAAGCCAAATGCTGGCTAATCATGATGCAGAGCTGGCTAGGCGTATTGAAGATTTCCGTACCGAACAAACTCAAACTATATTAGATAATCCCGACCCAAGGGAAGGTTAATTCAAACGCTATGAAACCAGCAATAAAACGTGTGTGGGTATTGGGAGCAGGCCAGTTAGGAGCCATGCTTAAACATGCCGCTCAACCTTTGGGAGTTGATTTACGGCCGGTAGATATTGAATTAGATGCTAATCTGCCCCTAGACGATGACGATGTTATTACTGCAGAACGTGAACAGTGGCCATCCACCAAGGCCACAGATCAGCTTGCAGCTCATCCCAACTTTGTGAACCAAAATACATTTGGTTTGGTAGCAGATCGCGTTACCCAAAAGCAGTTGTTAGACCGTTTGGATTTAGCCACCGCGCCTTGGAAACTGGTAGAAGGTGACGACACAGCTGCCAGCCTGCATGTTCAATACGGCGAGCGAGTACTGCTTAAACAACGTAGCGGTGGATTCGACGGACGTGGCCAGCATTGGCTGGTGGACGCAGACCAAGCCAGCGACATACCCGAGGGCTGGCATAACAAGGTTATTGCAGAACAAGCCATTGCCTTCGACGAAGAAGTGTCAGTTGTTGGTGTACGTAACCGTGCGGGTGAGTGTCACTATTATCCGCTGGCCCTAAATCGTCATCAGGATGGCATTCTAACAGTCACCCTGGCGCCTTTAGAACGTTTATATAACCTACAAAATGAAGCCGAAACCATGCTTGGAAAAGTAATGGACGAGCTTAATTATGTAGGTGTTATGGCCATGGAGCTTTTTAGAGTAGGTGAGCGCTTACTTATTAATGAGCTTGCGCCACGTGTGCATAACAGTGGGCATTGGACACAATCGGGCGCCAGTATTAGTCAGTTTGAATACCATGTAAGAGCCACAGCAGACTTACCCCTAGCGCCTGCCGTTATAAAGCACAACAGTGTAATGATTAATCTTATCGGCATAGACTACAATTTAGCTTGGTTAGCTTTGCCCGGCGCCGAAGTTTTTTGGTATGGTAAAGAAGTGAGGCCTGTACGTAAGGTTGGCCACATTAACTTTTCCATGGCAGACCAAACGCAGCTAGTTAGCTCCTTAAGGCAGCTCCAAGCCACTTTAACAGATTGGTACCAACCAGCTGTAGACTGGGCTATCAGCGAACTGGAAGGCTAGTGAATCGCGTTGCACCAGGCACTGCCGATACACCCCGATTAGAAAAGACGATGCTTGAGACTTTAGACTAGGCTAAAAGCCAGATTAATAGTGCAAATTTTTGGACTTAGCGGTAGCGATCTAACAAACTCAACAAGCTTTCTAATGTAAAAGGCTTGGCTAGAAAACCATTCAGACCTTGCGCTTTCCATTGAGCTTTGGCGGCCAAGTCACGACGGTAAGAAACAGCAAATATAGGAGTGCTAGACTTCGGTTCCCCCATTGCTCGAATACATGCAGTTGCTTCTAAACCGCCCATTACTGGCATCATAATATCCATTAAAACAATGTTGTAGCTATGTCCATCGATAAGTTCTAACGCTTGCTGGCCGTTATTTGCTAGATCAAACTTTATTTTACTAAAATTTAACAGTGCGCTAATTATCGCTTGATTCTCTAGGTCGTCATCAACAACGAGAACCTCGAAATCATTGCTCATATACAACACCTTTGATTTAAAGCACTATAGGGACTTACTGAATACATAGCGTTTTTGTAAAATAAAAATTATAGTGGAGCATACCTAGTTTGAAAATCAATAGCCACTAATGCGGTAACGCGTCATTATAACAGATAGTGATGTGAGGCCTTTGCACGAAGTCTTTGCACAAAGACCCTATTATATCTCACTAGATAAGTAAGCTTTAAAAAATAATCGATATTGAAAAAACGGAGAATAACCCCCTATTTTCCAACCAATATATCGGATTATCTTGCCATCAGGTGGCCATTCAGCAAATGCTAAACAGGATGTTGCTGTTGGCTTGCTAGTTTTTATAGCGGTTGGGTGGGATCCTATTTTACTGGCCTCGTAGTGCCTACATGAACCCTTAGTAGCACTTTTTTACAGCGCTTATGGTGTCTGAAGCCTTAAAAGAGTCGAGTTAATCCTTCATGCGGGTAAATTCTTTATTTAGTTCGTACTGCTTAGAGGTTACGTACCCTTCCATAGCGCCCACTCGGTTTAGCGCATTATCAATTCTTTCACTGGCCTTGCGCAGGCGTGCGCTGGTGCTAGCACTATATTTAAACATGGTTTTAGCTGCGTACTCATGACGTTCTTCGTCGTATTCCATGTCCGGCGTTTGGTGTTTGGGGCGCTTGGCTATGACGAAGGTGGCAAATATATACAGAATGATGGACAAGCCGCCAATGATAAAAAAGCTGCCAACAAACAGCAGGCGAATTATCCAAGGTTCTACGTTAAGTTGTTCTGCTATACCGCCGCAAACACCAGATAACTTTTTGTTAGTTCGGCTACGGAAAAGGTTTTTGTCCCAGCCCTGCTTACGGCGCAGCTTGAACTTTTCCTGCTTTAGGCGAGATTTATTGTTAGATTTCATGACGGGCTCCTGGTGTTTTTATGAGTGTCTTGACGATGCTCTTTACTGCGCCAGCTGCCATGATCGGCGTCTAGGATTTGTTCTAAGGTGTCAATACGATTTGTGAGTTTGTCTATATTAGAGAGCAGATCATCCAGCTGCTCTCGGTCACCTTGGTCTAACCCAGATTGGGCCTTACCTGCGCTGCGGTAGTGTAGAGTGATCCAAATAGGCATCACAATGACGATAAATAGGATGGTGGGTACAAATAAAAAGTCCAGCATAGTTGCTCCTTAGGGCGCTAGTTTGCTCGCGTATATGAGCTTAGTTAGTATTAGCCAAACTAGCCGCTTGGCGTTTGGCCTTTAGTTTAGCTAAAGCGTCGCTAATGCGCTCGTCTTCTTGCAGGGCATCAATTTGCGAAGCTAAATCACCCTCTTGGCCTAAGTCCATAGACTCTAGCTGGCCTTCTAAGTTGTCCATGCGGCGCTCATAGAGTTCAAACTTGGAAAAGGCTT
>JBLHQO010000040.1:0-10933 GCA_047625285.1 Oceanospirillaceae bacterium | reverse complement strand
TAGCAATTATCGGTAGTGGACAAGGACGTATTTAACAATCAACAACTTGACGTAGATCAAGTCAACAACGTGGGTCCATATATGACACTGCTTGCTCCAATCGTTGCAGAAGCTGCAATCTTTACAGCCATTCGCCGCGATATTCATGCTCACCCTGAGTTGAGTTACACCGAACATCGTACCGCAAAAATAGTGGTTGATCAGCTCATTGCCATGGGTATAGAGGTACATCAAGGTATTGGTGTTACGGGTGTTGTAGGTGTGATTAAAGGCCATAAAACCGGAGCGGGCATTGCTCTTAGGGCAGACATGGACGCCTTACCGTTACAAGAATATAACCAGTTTGACCATGTGAGCAAGTATGCCGGAAAGATGCATGCCTGTGGCCACGACGGGCACACAGCAACGCTACTGTGTGCTGCAAGCCACCTATCAAAACATCGTGACTTTGCTGGCACGGTGTATTTGATTTTTCAGCCAGCCGAAGAGGGTGGTGCAGGGGCTAAAGCCATGATCAACGATGGTTTGTTTGAACGTTTTTCGATCGATGAAATTTACGGTTATCACAATTGGCCAGGGTACCCTCAAGGTACGGTGGGCGTAGTAGCGGGCGCTATGATGGCTTCGGCCAGCGAGTTTAAAATTAAAGTGGTGGGCAAGGGCGCTCATGCGGCCATGCCACAATTGGGCGCAGACCCTTTGCTGGTGGCCTGTCAGCTGGTGCAAGGGTTGCAGTCTATCGTTACTCGTAATGTTAATCCATTGGAATCTGTAGTGTTGTCTGTCACCAAAATTCACTGCGGAGAGGCCACTAATATCATCGCCGATGATTGTGTGATCGAGGGCACGGTGCGTTGTTTCTCTGAGGAAACCTTACAAACTGTTGAAAAACGTATGGCAAAAATCTCGCAAGATTTGTGTTCAGCGTTTGATTGTGAAGGCCAGTTTGTTTTTGAAAGAGCCTACCCTGCTACCATTAACCATGTATCTCAAGCGCGATACATACATGAGGTTGCAGTAGATTTGTTGGGTGAGGATCAAGTGGTTACCTTTACCCCAACCATGGGTTCTGAAGATTTTAGTTTCTTTTTACAAGAAAAACCGGGGTGTTATTTTGCTTTAGGAAATGGCGACGGCGATCACCGTGACCTAGGGCATGGCATGGGGCCTTGCACTTTACATAACCCAAGTTATGACTTTAACGACGCCTTAATTCCTATTGGTGCAAGCCTATGGGTAAGGTTGGTTGAAGCGCGTTTAAGCAAAGATGGTATTAAGAGTGAATAAAATAATGGTATAAATTTTTCACTTGGTGTAATATTTTTCATTATGAATGCTAAATATCCAAAACAGCAAGTTGATGCACAGCAGCTAGATCTGGCTACACGAGCCGCCTGGCTGTCGTTTATAGGTGGCTACACTCAAGGTGAAGTGGCTAAGCGTCTAGACGTATCCCCCGTTAAGGCTCATCGGCTTATCCAACTTGCCCAACAACAGGGTATGGTTAAGATCTTTATTGAAGGTGAACCGGCTCGTTGTGTTGCCTTGGAAGAGCAGTTGGCGAAAAAATTTAGCCTACGCTCTTGTTTAATTGCCCCATCAGATCATGGTAATGCAGATGATAGTGAGGCCAGCTTTAATGAAGTTGGCGCGGGCGCTGCACGGTTTTTTTATAATATTCTCAATCAATTGCCACAATCTTCTTGTGTGGGTATTGGTAAAGGCCGGTCGCTGTCAGCTTTGGCAGAAAAACTACCCAAAATAAACCGTGCAGACCTTACTTTTGCGTCTGTTTCCGGTAGCTTTACCCGTAAATTCTCGGCCAACCGGCTAGATGTAGTGCAACAATTTGTTGAACGCACTGGTGGTGAAGGCTACTTTATGCCTGTGCCTTACTTGGCCCGTGACGACGAAGAACATAAAATGTTGATGGCTCAAGCCAGTGTGCAATTTAGTTTAAATTTGGCACGCAATGCCAATTTATATGCGGTAGGTGTGGGTGGTCTTAAAACTAATCACTACCTACATAGTGTTGGTTTAGTGACAGACAATGATTTGGAACAACTGCGATCAGCTGGCGCCGTGTGTGATTTGATAGGTAGTTTCTACGACATAATGGGCAAGTTGGTTGATCACCCACTCAACGGCCATGGTTTGGGTATTAAAGCGGCAGAAATGGCGGGCAAACGAGTAGTTGCAGTGGCCGGTGGCCTAGGCAAGGAGCAGGCTTTGCTGGGGGCGTTACGCTCTGGTTTAGTCACAGACTTGGTGATGGATGAAGCGACTGCTGATAAAATAGTTTCCTTGATGGAGTTTAATTAGATGGCAACACAAGTGCCTACGCAAGTATCTGGACAAGTATCCGGACAACCACCAATTAGCTTGGTTAAAGCTGCCGATGATGTTCGCAATATAACCGAACATATCGAACATGACAGCCTAGTGCGAAACCCGGGTATGGCGTTAGATTTACAGCAGCTTGATAAAATACGGGTTAATAAAAGTGCCGTTGAGCGACGTTGTGCAAGTTACGGCGCTAGGCGCAGTATCAAAAAGCAACAGCAGGCGGCTTGGTTACTTAAAGCCATTAGCTTAATAGACCTTACCACCTTGTCTGGTGACGATACTCAAGACCGTGTTAAACGTTTGTGTAGTAAAGCTAAAAAACCGGTGGGTACGGCCTTACAGCGGCGTTTAGGTATTGAGTCGCTTAACCTCTCCACCGCTGCAGTATGTGTGTACCACGAAATGCTAGACGCAGCTCATTCAAGCCTTGAAGGCACTGGTATTCATTTAGCCGCCGTGTCCACTGGGTTTCCAGCAGGTTTGTCTCCACTGCCATTACGTATTGCTGAAATCGAATATTCGGTGGCAGCTGGTGCTGATGAAATTGATATTGTTATTAGCCGCAGGCACGTTTTGGAAGGTAATTGGCAAGCGTTATACGATGAAGTTAAAGCCTTCCGTAAAGCCTGTGGCTCAGCCCACTTAAAAACCATTTTAGCCACTGGTGAACTGGGCCATTTGGCCAACGTTGCTAAAGCTTCAATGGTTTGTATGATGGCAGGGGCCGATTTTATTAAAACCTCTACGGGCAAAGAAACAGAAAATGCCACCTTGCCGGTCAGTTTGGTGATGGTGCGCATGATCCGCGATTACCACCAACTTACTGGTCTATATATTGGTTTTAAACCTGCAGGTGGCGTAAGCGACAGCAAAACCGCGCTGCTCTACATGACCATGATGCAAGAAGAATTGGGCCGTCGTTGGTTAGAGCCAGATTTGTTTCGATTTGGTGCCTCCAGTTTGTTGGGTGATATAGAGCGTCAGTTAGATCATTATGACAGCGGCTATTACTCTGCAGCTTATCGACACGCTTTGGCGTAAACCAGGCAAAGGATTTTTTACGATGACAACGATGGCAAATACAGCTATGACCAAGATGACATTAACCCAAGACTTTGAACAACTTAATTACAGCCAAGCCCTAGAAAGTGATCGTGAAGCACAAGCGTGGCTGCAGAAAAACGAGCGCCGCTTTGGTCATTACATTAACGGTTGTTTTGTTAGTCAGGCAGATGCTGAGCTAATTGACGTGTATAACCCAGCCACCGAAGAACGGTTGGCACAGATTGAAGTAGCTACCAGTGAACAGATTGATATAGCGATTGCTAGCGCTCGCGCAGCGCAACCGGGTTGGCAGGCGTTGGGTGGGTTGGGTCGTGCAAAAGTACTTTATGCGTTGGCGCGTAATTTGCAAAAACATGCTCGTTTAACAGCGGTTTTAGAAACTCTAGACAATGGCAAGCCTATCCGTGAAAGTCGAGATGCAGACATTCCTCTTGCCATTCGTCATTTTTATCACCATGCGGGTTGGGCAAAACTACAAGATCAAGAATTTCCTAATCATAGGCCAGTGGGTGTAGCCGCTCAAATTATTCCGTGGAACTTCCCTTTGTTGATGTTGGCGTGGAAGGTGGCTCCTGCCATCGCTATGGGTAATGCCATTGTTATTAAACCAGCCGAACAAACCCCCTTAACAGCAATGTTTTTTGCTCAGCTTTGCCACGAGTCTGGTGTGCCAGCTGGTGTGGTTAATATTATTAACGGCGCGGGCGCAACGGGTGCAACCCTTTCAGCCCATCAAGGGGTGGACAAGGTTGCCTTCACAGGATCTACCGCCGTAGGCCGTGCCATTCGCCTTGCTACGGCAGGCCAAGGTAAAAAATTAACCTTGGAACTGGGCGGAAAATCGGCCTTTGTTGTGTTTGAAGATGCCGATTTAGATGCTGCTGTTGAAGGCCTAGTAGACTCTATTTGGTTTAATCAGGGCGAGGTCTGTTGTGCGGGGTCACGACTATTGGTGCAGGCACCGGTAGCGCAGCAATTACACGCCAAATTAAAACTGCGCATGCAGCAGTTACGTACTGGCTCTCCGCTAGACAAGTCTATCGATGTGGGCAGTTTAGTAAGCCAGCAGCAATTTAATCGAGTGAGCCAGTTGGTGGCCCAAGGTATGCAAGCTGGTGGTGAGCTGTTTCAAGCTCAGTCTGAAAACGCGCCACAAAATTATTACCCACCCACATTAGTAACAGATGTCGATTCGAGTCATCCTTTGGTGCAAGAAGAAATATTTGGTCCGGTACTGGTGTCAATGACCTTTCGCACTCAAGCTGAAGCAGTGTCTTTGGCGAACAACAGCCAGTATGGCTTAGCGGCTAGTGTTTGGAGCGAAAATATCAATCGTGCCATGGATGTGGCACCTAAAATTGATGCCGGTGTAGTATGGATCAACAACCACAATCAGTTTGATGCATCTTGCGGTTTTGGTGGTGTTAAGGAATCCGGTTTTGGGCGTGAGGGTGGCAAGGAAGGTTTGTACGAATACCTAGCCCCTGCTAACCTGACATCGATGCCCACGCCCACTGCATCAGCCGTTGCTACTGCAACATCTGCGCCACCTGTGGCTAATGGCTTATCCATAGACCTTTGCGTAGACCGCACCTTAAAATTCTATATAGCCGGTAAGCAGGTACGGCCAGATTCTGGCCATAGCCAAGCCTGTTACAACAGCGATGGCAGTGTAGCTGCTATGGTGGGTGTTGGCAGCCGTAAGGATATCCGTAATGCAGTATCGGCCGCCTTAAAAGCATTATCGTGGACGCAGCAAACCGCTCATGGGCGTGCTCAGGTAATTTACTTT
This sequence comes from Oceanospirillaceae bacterium, assembly GCA_047625285.1. Taxonomy (GTDB): domain Bacteria; phylum Pseudomonadota; class Gammaproteobacteria; order Pseudomonadales; family Balneatricaceae; genus Njordibacter. Next base: position 5,730 of record JBLHQO010000040.1, on the reverse strand, counting down.
TTAGCAGAAAACTTGTCACAAAGGCAAAATGAGTGGCTTGAACGATTACAAAAAGTTTGTGGGTACAGTCTAAGCCAAGCTCAAACGGAGTTTGATGCTGCCATTTCTTGCCTCTTTACCTATGCGGCTTGGGCAGACAAATACGATGGTGCGGTGCATAATGCACCTTATCGCGGAGTGACTTTAGCTTTGCCTGAGGCAGTGGGTGTGATGGGCTTAATAGCACCTACACATCAACCACTTATTTCTACTATTGCCATTATAGCTCCGGCTATTGCCATGGGGAACCGAGTGGTATTGGTAGCGAGTGATCGTTACCCAAGCATTGCACTAGAACTTGTGCAAGTGCTGGAAACTTCGGATATTCCTGCTGGTGTTGTTAATATTGTGGTGGGTCCTAAAGCAGACCTAGCTAATCACTTAGCTGGCCATGGTGAAGTGGATGCCATGTGGTGTTGGGCGGATACTAGTATTAATAAGCAGGCCGAGCAGGCCAGTGTTACAGATTTAAAACGTATGTGGACTCATTTAGAAATGGATCGAGATTGGCTTGATCCGTTACAAAGTGAAGGCTTGGAGTTTTTACGCCAAGCCACACAAGTGAAAAATATTTGGACGCCGTACGGCGACTAATTTAAAAAGAAGAAAACGGCTTAAGCCGATTAAAGTAAACCTAGGAGAATCTAATGAAGTTAAATAAAATTACTATGGCTATCGCGGCTGGTGCAGTTGTATTAACTGCAACCGCTGCTCAAGCAGAAGTTAAGCCAGCAGTTGTATATGACAAAGCCGGCAAGTTCGATAAGTCATTCAACGAAGCAGTTTATAACGGTATTAAGCGTTTTACAGCCGATACTGGTATCAGTGTTCGTGAAGTAGAACCAACTAACGAAGCCCAAGTTGAGCAAGGCCTTAAGAAGCTTGCTAAGCGTGGCAACAGCCCAATCGTTGCGGTAGGTTTTGCTCAGGCTAATGCCGTAAGTGCTGCAGCCCAAGCGTACCCAGACACTATGTTCACTTTGATTGACATGGTTGTACCTGAAGCTAACGTTCAGAACATCGTGTTTAAAGAACACGAAGGTTCTTTCCTAGTGGGTGCTTTGGCCGCTATGAAGTCTGAAACTGGTACTATCGGTTTTGTTGGTGGTATGGACATTCCATTAATTAGTCGTTTTGGTTGTGGTTACGAGCAAGGTGCTAAGCACGTTAATGCAGATATAAACGTAATTCATAACATGACAGGTTCTACGCCAGCTGCATTTGGTAACCCTTCTAAGGGTGGCGAATTAACTCGCAGTCAAATTGAAGCCGGCGCCGACGTAGTATTTGCTGCTGCTGGTGGTACTGGTTTTGGTGTTTACCAAGCTGCTGCTGACGCTGGCAAGTGGGCTATCGGTGTAGACTCTAATCAAAACCACCTACAGCCAGGTACCATGCTAACGTCTATGATTAAACGCGTTGGTGAAGCTGCATACAAGAGCTACGAATCTGCCAATAACGGTACTTGGACTGCAGGCGTAAGCGTCATGGGCCTTGCTGAAGGTGGTGTTGATTGGGCTCTTGACGAGCACAACCGTGCGTTAGTTACTGCAGATATGGAAGCTAAGGTAAATGCACTTAAGGCATCTATCATTGCTGGTGATATTGCGGTACATGATTATATGTCAGACAACACCTGTAACTACTAAAAGTTACTAGCTCCGTAGGTAGGGGTTACTGCGCTTGGCTGTGCAGCGTTACAAATTGACTTAAACTGCTCATGTGCAACAAGCACATTGCGCGTTTTCGTAAATGTGTGCCTTGCTCAGCCTGCGCTCGCTACGCCCAACTGTGTTGGAAGTTGGGCGTACTTTATTTCCAGTGTTTGTATGTCACTTTTGAATGCTTTCACCAGTAATAGATGAATTAAATTATGACAGATACTTTCGCTATAGAATTAACCGATATTGATAAACGTTTTGGTGCTGTGCATGCAAACAACAAAGTATGCTTGCAAGTAAAGCGGGGCAATATTCACGGTATTGTTGGCGAAAACGGTGCGGGTAAATCCACACTAATGAGTATTTTGTATGGCTTTTATCAAGCCGATGCAGGGCAAATTGATGTACTAGGCCAGGCCTATACATTTACCGATTCCCATCAGGCCATTGCCGCAGGCATTGGTATGGTACATCAGCATTTTATGCTGGTAGAAAACTTCACGGTATTAGAAAACGTGATTTTAGGCAGTGAGGGTGGTGCATTGTTGGCCGACGGCTTGGCCGCTGCACGTAAGGAACTCACGCGCTTAGGCGATGAATATGGCCTAAAGGTAGATTTAGATGCCACTATAGATACGCTGTCCGTAGGTTTTCAGCAACGAGTGGAGATACTTAAAGCGTTATATAAAGGCGCCAAAATTTTGATTTTGGATGAGCCAACTGGCGTTCTAACACCCCAAGAAACAGAAGAACTGTTCCGTATTTTTGGTGCCCTAAAACAACAGGGCGTCACGATTATGTTAATTACTCATAAATTACGCGAAATAATGTCTATTACAGACCAGGTTTCGGTGATGCGCGCAGGCCAAATGGTTGCCCATAGAGACACTCAAGATACTAGCCGAGAAGAATTGGCCGAATTGATGGTAGGCCGTAAAGTGTTGTTGCAGGTGGATAAAAAGCCGGCCAATGTGCGGGCGCCATTGATGAAGGTTAAGCGCCTAACGGTAGCCGATAGCCAAGGTATTGAACGTTTAAAGGATGTGAGTTTTGAATTACGTGCAGGCGAAGTATTAGGTGTTGCAGGTGTGTCTGGCAACGGCCAAACGGAACTGCTAGAGGCATTATCTGGCATCGTGCCTATGACCAGTGGCAGCATTGAAGTATTAGGTTTTGACATGGATGCCATGAACCCATTAACACCCGACCGATTAAGAGAACTTGGTTTAGCTCATGTACCAGAAGATCGCCACCGTATGGGTTTGATTTCTGACTTTAGCGCCAGTGAATCTGCATTGTTAGGCTATCACAAAGATCCTAAGATCAACTCAGGCCTTTGGCTTAGTAATAGCAAAGTAGAGGCTAACTGCCAAGCTTTAATGACCGCTTTTGACGTGCGTCCTGCTGATCCTCAGTTAAAATCTGCTAACTTCTCCGGTGGTAACCAGCAAAAACTTATATTGGCGCGGGAAATGGAACGCAATCCCGACGTATTACTTATAGGCCAGCCCACCCGAGGTGTTGACATTGGTGCTATTGAGTTTATTCACCAGCGTATTATCGACATGCGTGATGCCGGTAAGGCTGTGTTACTGGTGTCGGTAGAGTTAGATGAAATTATGTCGGTGAGTGACCGTATTATTGTCTTATGTGACGGTGAAATAAGTGGCCGTATCAATGCCGCTGATGCCGACGAGCGTACCTTGGGTATGATGATGGCGAATGCCTTAGACCCAATAGACCCCCTACACGCAATGGATGATCAACATGCGTCTGCCAAACAGGATATCAATCAGGAAACTCAAGTATGAACCGCGATGCCCGAATTGCTTGGATAAACCGGCTACTATTACCGCTACTTAATATCCTTACCGCTTTTGCGGTAACGGCAGTGGTGTTTTGGCTAATCGATGTGAACCCTATTGAGGCGGCGCAAGTGTTGCTTTATGGGGCCTTTGGCTACGAAGAAGGCATAGGTTACACCATTTACTATACCACCAACTTTATCTTTACCGGTTTAGCGGTAGCGGTGGCGTTCCATGCAGGCCTGTTTAACATTGGTGGCGAAGGCCAAGCCTATGTGGGTGGTTTGGGTGCTGGATTAGTAATCCTCTTTCTGGACCCTACACTAGGGGCTTGGGTATTTATCCCTGCAAGCATCATTGGTGCTTTGATATTCGGTGGTTTATGGGCCTTGATTCCGGCGTATTTACAGGCCTATCGTGGCAGCCATATTGTAATTACTACCATCATGTTTAATTTCTTGGCGGCGTCACTGATGGTGTACCTGATGGTACATGTGTTACGTGAAACGGGTCAAATGACCCCTCAAAGTGAACTTTTCCCTACTAATGCTTGGATGCCTTTTGTACATGACGTAGCCGAAGGTTTAGGCTACAGCATAGAAGCCTCGCCACTCAATTTGTCGGTGCTTTTGGCTTTAGTTTGTGCTGTATTGGTGTGGTTTTTCTTATGGCAAACTCGCTGGGGCTACGCCATTCGTGCTACGGGTAAAAACGGCACGGCGGCTGTTTATGGCGGTATTAAACCAAAGCGAATCATCATTGTAGCGATGTGTATTTCGGGTGCTCTGGCTGGCTTGGTTAGCGTCAATGAGTTGGTGGGTTATCAGCATCGGTTAATTATGGACTTCCATCTAGGCTACGGCTTTGGCGGTATCGCTGTGGCGTTGATGGGCCGCAATCACCCGGTAGGCATTATTGTAGCCGCGTTATTATTTGGCACTTTATACCAAGGTGGTGCAGAGCTTGCTTTTGAAATGAGCGGTATTTCCCGTGACATTGTGGTGGTGATGCAAGGCTTGGTCATCTTGTTCTGCGGCGCTTTAGAATACATGTACAGGCCTTGGTTAATTCGTCGCCTAGCTCCGGTTAACAAACAGCAAGAGTTAGTAGGAGCTACCGCATGAGCGACGTATTTTTAACTTTATTGTTAACCTTAGACGCCACCTTGCGAGTGTCGGCACCCCTTGTTTTAGCGGCCATGGCCGGTTTGTTCGCAGAGCGCTCTGGCGTGGTGGATATTGGTTTGGAAGGTAAAATGCTAGCATCGGCCTTTGCTGCAGCTAGTGTTGCAGCCGTTGTGGGTTCTCCATGGGCTGGATTAGGCGTGGCTATTATTGTTTCTTGTAGTTTTGCTATGTTGCACGGTTTCGCCACCATTACTCACCGTGGTGATCAAATTGTAAGTGGTATGGCCATTAATATTTTGGTGGGTGGATTAACCATTATTTTAGGTTTGGCATGGTTCCATCAAGGTGGTTTAACACCTGCTTTAAATAATGAATCACGGTTTCTTTCTATTACTTTGCCGTATGCGCAGGAGCTGGCATTTATCCCAGTTTTGGGCCCCATCTACAAAGAGCTAATCAGTGGCCACAATATTTTGGTATACCTTGCCTTTGTTGTTGTACCGATGGTTTGGTGGGTGGTTTTTCGCACTCGATTTGGTTTACGCCTACGGGCAGTGGGCGAAAACCCTAAGGCTGTAGATACCGCCGGATTATCGGTGATTAAGTTACGTTATAAAGCGCTGCTTGTTGGTGGTGTATTGTGTGGTATTGCAGGCGCTTACATAAGTACGGCTCATAATGCCCAGTTCACCCGAGATATGACGGCAGGACAAGGCTACATTGCTTTGGCTGCACTTATTTTTGGTAAGTGGCGTCCACTTACCGTGATGTTAGCGTGTTTATTGTTTGGTTTCTTAGATGCACTTGCTGTGCGTCTTCAGGGAGTAATTATCCCTGGTATCGGCGAAATTCCAGTGCAGATTATTGAGGCTGCACCGTATTTATTGACTGTAATTTTGTTAGCTGGCTTTATTGGCCGTGCTATACCTCCTAAGGCCTCGGGTAAGGCTTATGTGAAGGAACGATGACTATGTCTGATGTGTCTGATGTGTCTGATATAGGCACTGAAACCGATTATGTAAACATTGTAAAGCAGGCGATGGCTAAGGCCTATGCCCCCTATTCTAAATACCCTGTGGGCGCTTTAGTGATCACTGA
>JBLHQO010000039.1:0-11330 GCA_047625285.1 Oceanospirillaceae bacterium | reverse complement strand
TAGGCCGCAGTAAAAACAAACCAAAAATACGCCAGCTGTTATCTAAGAATTCCGCTATTAACCAATTGAGCGGTGCACGCTTGTGTTTATTCGCCGCTAGAGATGTTTGGTTTGTGGTGGCTTTACCAGTGTATCTTGCACAGCAATTAAGTTGGACTTACTGGCACGTGAGCAGTTTTTTAGCGGCGTGGGTGATCGGTTATGGTTTAGTGCAAATGCTAGCGCCTCTTTTAACCCAGCTAACCCAAAAAGCGCATAACAAAACCCCAGAAAGTGCTCTCAAAGTGGCCCACAAAACGGCCTTTAAGTGGCAAGGTGCACTGTCTTTTATTCCTATGCTCATGGCTTATGGGCTGTATACTCAGTGGCATACTAGCGCTGTTTTAATGATTGGTTTGAGTATTTTTGGCATCGTATTTGCGGTTAACTCCTCCCTTCATAGCTACCTAATTGTGGCCCTTTCTAAACCCGATACTATCGCCATGGACGTAGGTTTTTATTATATGGCCAACGCCGCAGGACGCCTGTTAGGTACCCTTCTTTCAGGTTGGGTATTTTTACAATTTGGATTTATTGCCTGCTTGCTGTTGTCTGCGGCATTGGTGTTATCTGCCGCATACATCACCCATGGGTTAACACGCACTGCCTGAACTATGGAATTCGTTTATATCTGCGTTTATATTACTAGGGGCACCGTTTGAGTGCCTTTTGAAACTTCGGGCAATACCGAAACCATAGCGCTATGTAGCGCTTCTACACAGGGCCAATAGGCACTGCCTGAACGCGCTAGAAAACCCAGTTCACGGGCTTGCTTTGGCTCCGTGATGGGAATATAGATAATAGTATTATCGCCGTGGCTGATCCAAGCATCCATACTTAGTTGGGGCACCAAGGTTGCGCCGCTACCCGCGGATACCATATACCTTAGAGTTTCCAAACTTGCCCCTCTAAAGGCTTGAGACTGGCTTTTTATTTGGCACAGTTGCTGGGCCTGATCTGCCAAACAATGTCCCTCTTTTAACAAAATCAACTCGGTACCTGATAGTTGTGCGCTAGTCACTTGCGTTTTTTGTGCCCATTCATGGTTATGACCCACCCCTAACCAGAGTTGTTCCTGCCATAGGCTTAAGCTACGCAACCCTGCTTGGGCTTGTGGCAACACCAAAATGCCTACATCAATGTCGCCACTCCTTAATTGACGTAACAGTTCATGGGTTTCTAACTCATGTAATTCTATCTTCAGGTCCGGCAATAACGTACTTACTGTGACACCTGTTTTGGCCATCAAGTAGGGCGCAAGAGACGGAATAATAGCTAGCTTTAAACGCCCAGTAAGAGGGGTTTTGGAAGCACTGGCGAACTCTTCCATTTCTTGGGCTTGCAACACCATCGCTTTTGCGCGCTGGGCAATCTCCAACCCCACATGGGTCAAAATAACTTTCTTCGAGCCTCGCTCTATGAGTTGCACCCCTAGCTGGCGTTCCAGTTTTTTTAGTTGGCCGCTCAACGTGGGCTGGCTCACATAACAAGCCGCGGCGGCCTTGCCAAAATGACCTACTTCATCTAATGCAGCAAGGTAACTGAGATCTTTAAGACTTAACATATTATCGGCAATACCTATTGAAAAACATATTTATAACGATTATACAAATATAACTACATGCTGCACAATGGCCAGATCGGCTGTTGTTAAATGCCGAGTTTAGTAAATACAAATCCCTAAACAAAAGGAATATGACAAATGAACGTTGGAACTACAGTACCCCAAATCACCTTTAAGTATCGTGTACGCGATGCCAGTATTGGTGGAGATAACCCATTCCGCTGGCAAGACGTTACCAGTAATGAAATTTTCAGCAACAAAAAGGTAGTAGTTTTTTCTCTACCTGGTGCATTCACTCCTACCTGCAGTACCTTCCAGGTGCCAGGTTTTGAAGCGGCTTACGAAGAGCTAAAACAACTAGGTGTAGACGAAGTGTATGTATTGTCTGTTAATGACACCTTTGTTATGCGCAAGTGGATGCTTGATCAAGACATCAAAAACATCAAGTTTATTCCTGATGGCAACGGTGAATTTACCCGCCAAATGGGCATGTTAGTAGACAAACATAACGTAGGTTTTGGCCAACGTTCATGGCGCTATGCAATGGTGGTTGATAACGGCGTGGTTGAGCACTGGTTAGAAGAGCCGGGTCGTGAAGACAACCATGGCGCGGATCCATTTTCGGTCAGTTCTGCCGAATCTGTATTGGCTGCCATAAAAGGCTAAAAGAAAGGCATACAAACCTTTCTACCCACGCCTAAATCTAGGTTTAGGCGTGGCATTGTATATGTAATTGGTATATACTGCTGCGCGTAATATCACTTGCATCCGCGTTATCTCAGCCACACTTCAACATAAAGTGGCACGGTAAGGCACCAGCAGGTGCCGGGCATTGGCATAGCTTAATTAGGCTAAGTTTAATGTAGACCGAACAAAGGGTTACTTCACTCCAGCATTTATCTCTGTTGTATCGATACAACTTAGGGAGTGGCTTTGTTTACGCGCGGACTTTGTGGGTTTTGTATCCATTAAGTCGTCAGATCACTTATTTTAGGATTACACGATGACCACTTTTGCAGACTTGGCACTTTCTACGCCGGTACTTAATGCGATTACTCGCATTGGCTACGAACAGCCCTCCCCAATTCAAGCCGCTGCCATTCCACACCTTTTAGAAGGCAGAGACATTTTAGGTACTGCACAAACTGGCACAGGTAAAACTGCTGCCTTTGCACTACCCGCACTATCTAATATCGATTTAAAAGTTGAAGCGCCACAGGTATTGGTTCTTGCACCAACCCGCGAGCTAGCCATTCAGGTTGCTGAAGCGTTCCAAAACTACGCCAGTGACATGCGCGGCTTCCATGTATTACCTATCTATGGTGGTAGCAGCATGAGTGGCCAATTACGTCAGCTACAACGTGGTGTGCACGTGGTTGTTGGTACTCCTGGCCGAGTGATGGATCACTTGCGTCGCGGCACTTTGAAGCTAGACAAACTAAAGACTGTTGTGTTGGACGAAGCCGACGAAATGCTACGCATGGGCTTTATCGACGACGTCACTTGGATTTTGGACCACACGCCACCAGAACGCCAAGTGGCTCTATTCTCTGCCACTATGCCCGCTGTTATTCGTAAGGTTGCGAACACTTACCTTAACAATCCAGAAGAAATTAAGATTGAAGCTAAGACAGCTACTGTAGATAGTGTTACTCAGCGTTATTGGAAAGCCGTTGGCACCACTAAGCTAGATGCAATGACTCGTATCTTAGAAGCTGAAGATTTTGATGGCGTCATCGTTTTTGTACGCACCAAAACCCTCACTGTAGAACTAGCTGAAAAATTAGAAGCTCGCGGTCATCGCGCATCTCCTATCAACGGCGACATGTCTCAGCAGTTACGCGAACGTACTATCGAGCATCTAAAGAGCAGCAAGATCGATATCGTTGTTGCTACCGACGTTGCCGCACGTGGTATTGACGTAGCTCGTGTAAGCCACGTAATTAACTACGACATTCCATACGACACCGAAGCTTACGTTCACCGTATTGGCCGTACTGGCCGTGCTGGCCGTGCTGGTAACGCCATTTTGTTTGTAGCCCCTCGCGAACGTAACATGTTGCGCTCTATCGAAAAAGCCACGCGTCAAGCCATCACTCCAATGGACTTGCCTAGCCGTGAGCAAGTGAAAGAACGTCGTATCGACCAGTTTAAGGCCAGTATCGATAAGGCCCTTGAACAGTCTGACTTAAGCATCTACAGCGATTTGATTGAAGCCTTTGTTAAAGAACGTGAAATTGCGCCAGAGCAAGTTGCTGCTGCCCTTTGCTTTATGGCCCAGAAAGATCGTCCTCTTGTAGCACCAGAAGCTAGCAAGCCTGAACGTCGTGACTCACGTGATACAACGCCTGGTTTTGGCGATGATGAGCGTCCACGTCGTAAAGAGCGCAAAGAAGAAGAGTTCAGCGGCGAATCTATTGCCATGGAGCGCTTCCGCATAGACGTAGGCCACAACAACCAAGTGAAGCCTGGCGACATCGTTGGCGCTATCGCTAACGAAGCAGACCTAAGCAGCGCTTACATTGGCCGTATTAGCTTGTTTGATGACCACTCTACGGTAGACCTTCCTGCTGGAATGCCTGCAGAAATGCTACAGCTACTTAAGAAAGTACGTGTACGTAGCCAGCCGTTAAACATTCAGTCTCAAGGCCCTGCCGACGACTTTACCCCTGGCGCCAAGACTCCTCGTCCTAAGCGTAGCGGTGGTGGTGATCGTCCAAACCAACGCAGAGAGCCACGTAACGACCGTGCCCCACGCCGTTCGTAACATTGCTTGCCAACCAATGGTTTAGCTAGCCAATTTCCTAGCAATAAAAAAGGGCGCTTCTTATTAGATGCGCCCTTTTTTATTGCCACCGAATGTCTACCGCAATGGGATGGCATTTTTCACTATAACAGCCGAATACCAAACGATGTTTCAGCGCATCATCAAAGCACTACTCAAAGAAGCCTGCACACTCCATCATCATTTTAGTCCTAGTCGGCATTAACTGTGCTTTGTTGTAGGTATAGAGCGCATTGCTCTCTGGCTTGTCTTTTGGCTTGGCATTTTTTATTTGGGTGTTGGTAACACCCATAGAACAAAAAAAGCCCACATATATGTGGGCTTTTACAGGACTAATCAGACATTATTTTCGGTTGAATAAAGCGTAGATGACTGCAATTGAGGCTAAACCAACCAACCCTTCGCCACCTAATGCACCAACGATAGAGAGGATGTTATCAACAACGCCAACACCCACGAAAGCGACATTTGCGCCGAAAATTATTTCTAAAACAATGGCTAGTGCAATAAGCGCTATGCCAGCTTCAGTTAATTTTCTAATACTACCTACGATATTATCAATCATAATTTCCCTTTTAAAAGTTAGTTATTATTGTTTGACCCTAGCTAAGAATTAGCAAATTGGCCAAAGTCATCATAGCAGCATGCCTGTTATTAGCAAGTGAGGGCTTTTTTGACTTAACTGTTGCAAAGGCTCACAAACACCTTATACAGGTATTTGGGTATCCAACTTAGAGGCAGCCCCAGATAATTTCGCTATGCGTTTAAAGCATCTTTTGATAACAACGAAATAAATACTGCCCCGAACAATTACTCATTTTTTGTGGCTCTAGCTCATTAAAACCTAGCTTCTCTAACACCCTTGCCGACACCGGATTGTCCATACGGTGTGCGGCCACCAAACGCTTCATAGCGTATTCTTGCGCGGCCAAGGCAAGCATTAGCTTACCAGCTTGCTCACAAAAACCCTTGTTCCAATATGGCACACCCACCCAATACCCCAAATTTCCACTACTGTTTAGCCCTCTAGAAATTTGGTCAATACTTATTGCCCCAATACACTGGCCATCCTCTAAGCATACGATGGCCCTAATAATAGCAGCGCCAGATCGATGCTGTGCTGCATGAGTGGCTATCCAAGTTTGTGCGCCATCCTCAGGGTATGGGTAAGGGACATTGCCCGCCACTTGCGCTACTCGGGCATCACTCACCAAGGTTTGTACTTGAGCGCTATCGGCTGCCACAAAAGGCCTTATGGCAACGCGAGGTATTTGTTTCATAGGCCGTATAACGATGTTTTAAAAATCTAGGAAGTGTTGTTTTTACTTTACCCATGTAGGCAAAGCAACATAAAATTGACAGCTAAATAATTTTTATAGTTGAAACCCCCTATGACCACCATTAGTGTTGATCTAGACACCATTCAAACCACCACGGCAAAAGCCTTAGAAGCTCACGGGGCAAAACCATGGATTGCCAATTCTGTGGCTCACGCGGTTCGTATTGCCGAAGCTAATGGCAATAAAATTTGCGGGCTATTTTACCTACAAAGCTATTGCAGCCAGCTTGCAGTAGGCCGAGTGAAAGGCGACGTAGAGCCAGAAGTACACCAGCCAAAACCTGCCAGTGTGGTGGTAGATGCCAAGTTAGGTTTTGCTCAGGCAGCCTTTGCCCGCGGCCTAGACCCTGCCCTTGCCGCCGCAAAAGCCAATGGTGTGGCCACATTAGCCATTTGCCATTCTCACACTTGCACTTCTATGGGCTATTTTACCGAACAGATTGCGCGTGCAGGGTACATTGCTATAGGCATGACCAATGCCAAATCTTGCGTATCCCCTCCGGGTGGAACTAAAGCCGTACTGGGCACTAACCCTATCGCCATGTCTGTGCCGGATGGCAAAGGTGGCCTAGCCATGCAGTTCGATCAATCCACCAGCGCCATCGCTATTGGTAAAATCAACATGGCTGCCACTGCTGGCGAACAAATCCCATTAGGCTGGGGGGTAGATAGCGAAGGCCAAGCCACGCAAGACCCTAATGCTGTAATCAATGGTGGCTCTCTTGTGTCTTCAGGGGGATATAAAGGTTATGGGTTTGGCCTTATGGCGGAAATCCTTGCCGCAGCCTTTACTGGCGGCAGCACCAGCACTCAGCTAGACCCACTCAAAGCTACCGAAGGCAAACCTCACGACTTAGGCCAGTGCTATATTATTATTGACCCTACTAACGTGTCTGGCGATGTGTTTTGGGACAAACTTAGCATTATTTCAGAAGCCGTAACCAGCCAACCTGGTGCACGCTTGCCAGGCTCCCAAAAAGTATCACCTAATGCGGTAGAGCTGGATGAAGGTGTGTGGAATAGCGTGTTAGAACTCGCCAAGGCTTAATTTAAGCTAGAACACTGCGGGGGCTACTTGCGTCAGCAAGGCCCCAGTTACTGGATGAATAAAGGTTAACTTCCAAGCATGTAACTGCAAGCGCTCAGCCTGACCTAGCGCATCTGGGTGCGCATAAAACTCACAACCACTAATAGGGTGCCCAAGCTCTGCCATGTGCACACGCAACTGGTGAGAGCGCCCTGTCACAGGTTTCAAAAGCACCTTAGTCTGTAAGGTTTTATGGTGTCGCTCTAGCACTTCAAAACGCGTTAATGAGGGCTTACCTAGTTCATGGTCTACCATTTGTTTAGGCCTGTTAGGCCAGTCACAGCGTAATGGCAAATTAATTTCGCCTTCATCATCTTGTAATACGCCATACACCCATGCCAAATACTGCTTTTGAGTTTCTCGCTCCTGAAACTGGCGACTTAAAGCCGATAAATTGGCTTTACCACGGGCCAACACCATCACCCCAGAGGTGTCCATATCTAAACGATGAACAATATAAACATCGGCATATTGTTGCTGTACTCTAGTTATTAAGCAGTCTTTATTGAGCGGATTTTTGCCCGGCACTGACAATAGGCCGCTGGGTTTATCGGCCACTATAATATCGTCGTCTGCATAAAGGATGGTGACTTGTTGCTCACAAAAAGGCACGATGAAATCAGTCATTATCGGGGTTAACTCTATACCCCGAAGCTTCTAAGGTGACCGCTTTGGCCTTTATATGGCGCACAATAAAAATTACCGCAATAAAGGTCACATAGCCCCAAAACCACCACCGAGTGTGGCCGTTCAGTTGCACCAAACTAGAAATTAACCCGCCAGTAAAACCCAAGATTAAATACACTAACCACTGCTTCCATGTGGGCGTCGCGCTGGTTGGCAATATATAAAAAGTGCCACACTCGGGGCAACCATACGCTTTTGCGGGATCCCTATAATCTTCACACAGTTGATTACGTGAAGTGATTTTAAAATTACATTGTGGGCACTTATTGGCCATTATCTATCCTCATTTACCTTACTCTGTCTTGGCCGTGATACTAAAACCTTGGCGTTGTGGCAAGCCATCCGTTATTTCATAATAGTCGGCCTTGTCTTCCACATAAATATGCTCAACCAGTTGTAACCCGCTAGGTTGGCCTCTTGTCCGGTCTAGGGTGCCTGCAAAAATTGTAATACTGGGTAATTCAACAGTGTCCCAGAATAAGTTGCCGCCGCATTCCTGGCAAAACCCACGCTTAATTCCTACTGATGAAAAAAACCACTTAAGCCCACTGTCTTCTAACAGCTCAAAGTGCTCTCGCTTAGTGGAAGTGGCCGCCACATAGTGACCACTGGTCTTTTGGCATTGCCCACAATGACAAGCCACCACAGGGCGTAATGGCCCTGTCACTTGATATTTAACTGCCCCGCACAGGCAGCTTCCTGTAGCATTATTGGTCATTGTTATTCACCTTTTTTATATATCTCTTTTATAAACTTCAGGAAACCAGTTAAGCGGCATTTTATCACCGTCATTTTGCACTAATCCTTCGAATGGAGGCGACGTTGGACCACCTCGATTGACATAACGCACGTCATCTCCCATAAAACGGGTAGAAAAAGCACGTCTGCGGCTAGTTAATGAGTTGCCCGGTGCCCCGTGTACCGTTTTAAAGTTAAACAACACACAATCGCCTAGTTCTAACTCTGGTACCAGAATATTCTGCCTAGCATCAATCACCGGCATATCCATGTAGTCGGCCTCATTGTTATACCAAGGTTCATTGCTAGACCAACGTGTAGGGCGCACTAGTTTTGGCCACCGATGAGAACCCAATACCACCTGTAAGGTGTTAGCTTTAGTGACCGGATCAAGAGGCACCCAGTAGCTCGCCGTTTGTTCACCCGACACACAATAATAAGGCATGTCTTGATGCCAAGGCGTGGCTTTTGAGGTACCTGGCTCCTTCACTAAAATATGCTCATGGAACACCTGAATGCGTTTTGAACGGGTGGCTTGCGCGGCTATTTCTGCTGCGGGGGACTCAACAATCCAGCGTTTAAACTCTTCAATACGCTGCCAATTACAATAATCTTCGAAAAAGCTCCCTGCATCGCCCTTAGTTACATTTTCACGCCCGTGTTCACCCGGTTCAGACAGCACTTTATCAAAACCTGTTCTTAAGCAATCGATCCAATCGTTAAATACACCTTTAATAACAATAGCGCCGTCACGCTCATAATCGTTAATTTGTGATTCACTTAAATACATTACAAAATCTCTTATTGATGGGTCAGGCTGCAGCTTAAAAGAGCTTCAATTAACGCCTTGAGTTGAGGTTTAACTTGGGTGCATTTGTTGTCATCTAACACATAACCGCCTATATCTTGCAGGTACGTGGCTTGTGATAATTCCAACTGAAAGGCATGTACATGGTGTTTAGGGTGGCCATGGCTGCGGGTAATGTAACCGCCTTTAAAGCGCCCGTTACTTACTTGGGTGTAGTCTGTGGAGATCACTTGCTGCGCCGCTTGTAATAGCTTTGGCGAACACGCTTCACCGCCATTGGTACCCATATTAAAATCTGGTAGGGTGCCTTCAAAAAACATAGGTACTTGTGCTGGAATGGAATGCGCATCAAATAAAATAGCATAACCAAATTTTTCTTTAATACGTGCCAGCTCTACGGCCAACTGTTGGTGATACGGTCTCCAAATATGTTCTATGCAGGCATTTTGATGCACCGTATCTACCACTGCACCTGGTTTAAACATAGGCTTTTCGTTAAACAGCATGTGTGGAAATAGGCCTGTTGTTTTTCCTGCATAGAGTGGTTTATTGTCTTCTGGTCGATTGAGATCAATGACGTAACGAGAATAATTGGCCTTAACCACACTCACGCCCATGGCCTCTAAAAAGTCATACAGCTGTGGAATGTGCCAATCTGTATCGGGCAAGCTCAAGGCTTCTGGTGTTAAGGCATTAGCAACTATTGGTGTTAGCTGCAACCCAGAGTGAGGCATGCTAACCAATAATGGAGAGTCGCCTTGAATAAAATCATAGGACGCAGAAAAAGTCATAGTGTTAAACCTGTGATGTATATTGCCAAACTGGCCCAAAAGGTTAACCCTACCAAGCTGACTAAGGTTTGCAAGGTAATAATGTCGGCCATGAGTTTTGCGTTGCCACCCATCTGTTGGATAAGGGGGTACGCCGATACTGCCGTTGGCAAGGCACCAAACACTACCAGACACACGGTGACTAACGGCGGTAGATTAAACCACAGTGCGCCACCCAAGAAGAGAGCCGGAAACACCAAGAGCTTAGTGCTAAGGGCAGCCACTAGGGGTAGCCAGCTCCCCTTTAAGGCACTTATATTCATACTTGCACCCACACTAAGCAGTAATAACGGTAGCGCGGCACGGCCCAAAAGAGCCATGGACTGATCCAATATGGAGGGAATAGAAATAGCGAATGTATTGAGCAAAAGGCCAATAGCAACTGAAATAAGCATTGGATTACGCAACAGCTCTTTGATAATTAAAGTGCCTAACGGTTGGTTATTTTTTTTACTCACTAGCACACTGACAGAAAGTACCGACAGAATATTAGTGAAAGGGACTAACACCGCAATAATTAAAGCACCCAGTTCTTGTCCCGGAAGGCCAAACATATCGAACAATACTGCAAGGCCAATAAACCCATTGTGGCGCATGCCCCCTTGAACAATAGATGCGGTTGATGGGCCGTCTTGACCGAGTAACCGAGACACAACCACACAATAAATCCATATGCCTATAAGCGCCGTGGTAAATATGGCGAATAATGGGAAGAGTAATTCAGCATCAATGGTTGCATTAGCTAAGGTGCGCACAATCAATACTGGAAAGAACACCCAGTAGGACAGTTTTGATATACCTTGCCAAAAAACAGGGTCTGTAAAGAACTTTTTAGAGAGGCCGTAGCCTAATAACATCACTAGTAGAATGGAACTGATAACCGGAAGAATCGTGTTCATTAATTAAGCCAATACGACAAGTGTATGCTCCATCATACCAGTAAGCACATGATTATCTGACAATTTTTTGCCCTATTACAGGACCTTATTAACCTACACGCTCAGGCCCTGATCAACAAACAATACCAGCAACGGATTAAACCTCATTAGCTTAACCCAAGCGCCTTATCCTAGCTGCTTTAAACGTTCATCATGTTTATTCAATAACTCGCCTACGCCCCAGTTATTATCTTTTTGCACTCGCATAATACCTACTAAGTTTTTGTCGCGAATACGTTCTAGTTCTCGAATGCTATGATGCCCAGATTGCTCATCTGATTGCTGGGCAATGGTGGTAATCAGTTCATCTGTAAGTTCCGGCACATCCATAAGTTTGGTCCACGGCCACTCTAAACAGGGTCCGAATTGAGCAATAAAATGCGCCATGCCTGCTTCACCACCGGCAATACGGTAAGTTTCAAACAAGCCCATTTGAGCCCAACGCAAACCAAAGCCATAACGGATGGCATCATCTATTTCTGTGGTAGTGGCAATACCATCTTTAATCATCCACA
>JBLHQO010000038.1:0-11941 GCA_047625285.1 Oceanospirillaceae bacterium | reverse complement strand
TAGGAGTTCGTTTTTGGATTGAGTAAGGCTAAGTACCTCTTCACGGAGGCGTTTATTTTCCAAAGTAAGCTGCTTAC
Organism: Oceanospirillaceae bacterium; assembly: GCA_047625285.1. Taxonomy (GTDB): domain Bacteria; phylum Pseudomonadota; class Gammaproteobacteria; order Pseudomonadales; family Balneatricaceae; genus Njordibacter. The sequence goes on along the minus strand of JBLHQO010000038.1, from coordinate 11,864 downwards.
AATTTAATTTTTCATTCACTGCGATCACACCACATGGTTAGCCATTAGTTAGCACCCATCCAGTGTATTACAATATCATTTAAACAATAAAGAACTGTTTCCCTAACAACTGTGGGTGTTCAAGGGGCTTCTACCCAATATATGCACGGCCGTAAGTAATCGCATAGGAAATCCCCCTTCCTTGGCGGTTGCTGATAACCCCTACGTTTAGCAGGGGGATGAAAATACTCCACTGGCGCCCATTCCTACGGGTTCTATCTGCTGGTTCTGGCTACCAGCGCCCTATTTGGGAGCGAACAACCCAGCCATTGCGCCACTTTAGGGCTTAGTGAAACGTAAAACACAAAAATAGCGGGTATTTGGCCGTTTTTAGGCCAATAAAGTTGGCACAATCCCTGCAACCCCCTATGCTAGGCGATAGGCCATTTATAACTTATTAGTGCAAAGGATTCCTCAATGAAATTGGTTAGCGCAATCATTAAGCCGTTCAAATTAGACGATGTACGAGAAGCTCTTTCGGACATGGGCGTACAAGGCGTCACTGTAACCGAAGTGAAGGGTTTTGGCCGCCAAAAAGGCCATACCGAACTTTACCGTGGTGCCGAATACGTGGTTGATTTTTTACCTAAAGTTAAAATTGAAGCTGCGGTTGAAGACACTTTGGTAGACCAGGTGATAGAAGCCATCAGTAACTCTGCCAATACTGGTAAAATTGGTGACGGCAAAATTTTTGTAGTTAACCTTGAGCAAGCTATTCGTATCCGTACGGGTGAAACTGGCCCAGAGGCGCTATAAAGGCAGTTTTAGCACCATAAAACCTCCGATTAAACGCTATTTATGGCGCTAAAAACGAGAGGGGGTTTAATGACGACTAATTATCTTGTATATTGTGACCACCAACTTATTCCGGCAAATTAACGTTAGTCGTTTATAATTGTTTTTGGCCTAGTTGGATATAACAACGTGGTATCAGCCATAATATATAGAGAGTTGACAAAAGATAATGAAATACGCTGGTTTCCGAGGGGAATTTATCTTTGGCTTAGTCGCTTGTGCGGCGGTCTTAGCAGTCGCTTTATACATGGAATTCGCTATGGGCCTAGACCCATGTATGCTATGTATGGGTCAACGTTTTGTTTACCTAGGCATGGCCTCTGTCTTTATTTTGGCAGCCTTACACAACCCCTATTTTGGTGGCCATAGCCGCTACGGTTTTTTGCTTTTTCTATTAAGTTTAATAGGCTTAGGTTTGGCGAGCCGCCAACTATATTTACAAAGTTTACCTGCAGACCTAGTACCTGCGTGCGGCCCTAGCTTTAGCTATATGGTTGATGCGTTTCCATTGATCGATGTATTAATGACCATGATCAAAGGCTCAGGCTCCTGTGCAGAAGTACAGTGGAGCTTCTTAAACTTATCCATTGCTGGCTGGAGCTTTGTATTGTTTAGTCTATTAGCGCTTTATTGCTTACGCCTAGCCATGGTTCGTACCAAAATCTTATTGGTTTAAAACCACCAGGCTAGGCCTTGTAGAACCACGGCCGCCATTACACCAGCTATCACATCATCTAGCATGATGCCAAAACCACCTGTCACTTGCTTGTCGATCCAGTTAATGGGCCATGGCTTGATGATGTCGAAAAAACGAAACAGTACAAAACCAACCAACACCCATATCCAGCCTACTGGCGCCGCGATCATGGTGATCCAAAAGCCCACAAACTCATCCCAAACGATACCGCCGTGATCATGCACTCCCAAATCTTCGGCTGTTTTACCACAGATATAAATACCCACTACACCTGTCACTAAAATCACCAGCAAATAGAGATCCAGGCTAAGCTGGGACAAAGGCCAATAAAGTAAAACGGCAGCGATAGTACCAAACGTACCCGGGGCTTTTGGAGCCGCCCCACTGCCAAAACCGAAAGCCAATACATGTACTGGGTTAAACCAATTGGGTTTTACATTAACTGTTTTCATGGACCCATTCCTTAAAGTGACTGATAGCCTTAAAAGTGTTGATACCCTTGGGGAGGCGTAAATAAGCCCTTATCTCCATCCCAAATTCGGCAACCCAGTTCACCGCTGGTGCGGCCTATTGCGGTAAGAGGAAGCTTTTGTAACTGTGCATAGGTTTGTGCTTGTGCGACAAGGTGAGAAGGCAAAGTGAAACACAGTTCAAAATCTTCTCCCCCATTAAGCGCATAGTCTCGCGCCTGATCTAATAACACATGGGCCTTTAATTCAGCAGACAAGGGTAAGTCATGTAATTGGAGGTCTGCACCACAGCCACTAGCTGATAGAATATGGCCTAGATCCTGCACCAACCCGTCGGATATATCCAAACAGGCCGTTGCTTTGTTCCTTAACCACTGCCCAAGGGCTATGCGTGGTGTTGGGTTCCAGAATCGTTGGCTTAGCGTACCAAGGGCATCGCGCTGTTGTCCCATCACCTGCAGCCCAGCTGCTGAGTCACCCAAGCTACCCGATACCATAATAACATCGCCTACTAGAGCACCACTTCGTTTAATGGCCTGCCCAACCGGCACCCAACCCATCGCATGAATACTAATGCTCAATGGGCCTTTAGTGGTATCGCCACCAGCTAAGCTAATGGCGCACGCTTGGGCTTGAACGGCTAAGCCTTGGCTAAAGCTGCTAACCCAAGCTTCGTCTGCGCTAGGTATAGTGAGGCATAGATTGAACCATGCAGGAGTGGCTCCCATGGCAGCTAAGTCGCTAACACTAGCGGCTAAACATCGTTGGGCTATTTGGGAGGCTGCCATATCGGCAAAGAAGTGTACACCCGACACAAAGGTGTCGCTGCTTAGCGCTAGTTCATGTTTAAAAGGGACTTGGAGTAACGCGCAGTCGTCACCAGGGCCAAGGGCCATGCTAGGCCCTGGTCGCAGTTCTGGACGATCAAAATAGCGTTTGATTAGATCAAATTCGCCCATAGCAACCACTGGAGCAGTCACAAACTTCTACTAGCGAGCGCTAGGGGTTTGTTGTGCTTCAATTTCTACCGCGCGGTGATTTAGCGCAACCTTGTCTAAGATACTGTTAACGTACTTGTGCCCGTCGGTGGCACCAAATACTTTAGCCAGTTCAATACACTCATTAATAACTACACGATAAGGCACAGATACTGAATCACTTAGTTCATACGCGCCCATACGTAATACGTTCAGCTCAATCGGGTCTAAGTCACTTAGCTTGCGGTCTAAGTGCTCTTCAATCATCGTATCAAGGCTTTCTCGTTGCGCAGCAACACCACGTAACAGTTGGCCAAACATACGTTTGTCTGCTTGTTTAAAATCTTGGTCGGCTAGAAATTCAGCCTGCACTTCTACAGCGCTAGCACCGCTCATGTGCACTTGGTACAAAGCCTGTAGCGCCAGTTCTCTAGCGGCACGGCGACGGTCTGGACGACCTTTATTAGCGCTCATTTATGCCTCTAACTGACGTAATAAGCTAACCATTTCAAGCGCAGACATAGCCGCTTCGGCGCCTTTGTTGCCAGCTTTTGTGCCACAACGCTCAATGGCCTGCTCGATAGAGTTAACAGTTAACACGCCGTTTGCAACAGGGATGCCATGCTCCAAACCAACTTTAGAGATACCAGAGGAAACCTCGCCAGACACGTATTCAAAATGAGGCGTGCCACCACGGATCACTGCACCAAGGGTGATGATAGCGTCATCTTTACCTTGCTGGGCAATTTTTTGTGCCACAAGTGGGATTTCAAAAGCGCCCGGTACTCGTATAACACGGATGTTATTGGCGTCAACACCATGACGTTTTAACGTGTCTAGTGCTCCTTCAACAAGGCTTTCTACTACAAATGCGTTAAAACGGGCTACAACAAGAGTGTAGTGACCATTAGCGTCGTGAAAGCGACCTTCAATATGAGTTACAGACATAGGTTTTCCTTACAATTTTCTTACTATGATCGTGCGGCAATAAATTAGTGATTGCAGTCGATGTATTCTTCAATTTCTAAATCAAAACCGGAAATGGCATTGAATTTCATTTCTTGGCTCAATAAACGCATTTTACCTACGCCTAAGTCACGCAAAATTTGTGACCCAGTGCCTACGTTTAAGTAAGCACCAGTGCCGTCTGTATTAAACTGCCTAGGCGCTGCAGTTTCAAAGAACGCGTCTATGCTGCCTTGTAGGTTACCATCATCAGATTGCCCTAATAGTACCAATACACCTTGGCCTTCTTCGGCAATACGCTCAAGACAAGAGTCTATAGTCCATTTAGCTTTAGACGGGATAGCACCTACTAAATCTCGTAACACATCCGCCATATGCACTCGTACAATGGTGGAATCTTGTGGCTTAATGTCTCCCATAGTCAGTGCTAAGTGAGTGCCACCGTAAATGCTGTCTTGGTAGGTGTGTAAGCTAAACTCACCATGGCGAGTAGGTAAGGCATGGTGGCTCACTTTGGTAATGGTCTTTTCATTAAGGTTACGAAAGTGGATCAAATCGGCAATGGTGCCAATTTTTAAGTCGTGTTCTACGGCAAATTTCATCAAATCATCACACCGCGCCATGGTACCGTCATCATTCATAATTTCAACGATAGCGGCCGCTGGGGCATACCCGGCAAGACGAGCTAAATCACAACCCGCTTCCGTATGGCCAGCGCGGGTTAACACGCCACCCTCTTTTGCCATTAACGGGAACACATGGCCAGGCTGAACAATATCTTCTGGTTTAACATTACCTGCCACTGCTGTGCGGATAGTGTAAGCTCGGTCAGCAGCAGAAATGCCAGTAGTCACCCCTTCTGCTGCTTCAATAGACACCGTGAAATTGGTTTCGTAAGCAGTGCCGTTGCTTTTTACCATTAGCGGCAAATCAAGCTTTTCGCAATGCTCTCTGGACAAGGTAAGGCAAATAAGGCCGCGGGCGTGCTTGGCCATAAAGTTAATGTCTTCGGGCCTAACGTGCTCGGCCGCCATGACAAGGTCACCTTCGTTTTCACGATCTTCGTCATCCATAAGGATGATCATTTTGCCTTGTCGTAAATCTTCGATGAGTTCGATTGTGGTGTTCATGTTCATGTGATAACCCATACTTAAATTCAAGACCTACACAACAAAGCGATGGGTAGGTAAATTAGCGGGCTATTGTGCCAGATTTCGCGGGCAGTGGCTAGTTATCAGGGCCTTTTGGGGTAGCATCAATACGCCAATCGCGGCCCACTTGTGAGATCTCTTTAATATCCAGGTCAAAGGCTTGTGCCATGGTATCCAACGGCAGATTAAATAGCGCTTTGGCCTTACAGCCAAGCAACTTGGGCGCCATAAACACCACCAAATGATCGGTAAGGCCAGCTTGTAGAAAAGCGCCGCTTAAACCAGCCCCCGCCTCCACCAATACCTGATTACACTGACGTTGACCTAACATCACCAGTACCGCTGCCAAATCCACTTTACCCTGCTCATCTGCGACCCCAACCACTACCTCGGCACCCGCTGATAGCAAACCCCGGTGCCTCTGTGCTTCAGTCACACAGGTTACTACCAATACTGGGCCATGTTGGTGCAACAATTTAGCCGTAGCTTGCATACGTAAGTGGCTGTCTAGCACTACGCGTAACGGTTGTTTGATGCGCTCAACGGTGGCACCCGGTACACCAGCTAAAGCCAGTTCAGCGCCGCGCACATTCATACTAGGGTCGTCCCGCAACACCGAACCGATGCCGGTAATCACAGCGCAGCTTTGGGCCCGTAACAGATGCACCTGGGCCCGTGCTTGAGGCCCGGTAATCCATTGACTTTCACCAGATTCCATCGCTGTACGGCCATCTAAACTCATGGCCATCTTGTTGATAACATAGGGTTTACTAGTGGCCATGCGCTGAAAAAACCCACGATTAGACATTTCGCACTGTTCCTGCATAACAGGGCCAATCACCTCTACATTGGCCGCCCGTAGTTGGGCTAAACCTTGCCCCGCTACTTGGGGGTTAGGGTCTTGGCAGCCGTATACCACACGGCTCACACCCGCCTGGATGAGGCCTAAGCTACAAGGAGGAGTGCGCCCGTAATGGCTACAGGGTTCTAAGGTAACATAGGCGGTGGCGCCTGCAACAAGATTACCAGCGGCTCGTATCGCCATCACTTCGGCATGGGGCCCACCGGCTTCTTGGGTAAATCCAGCACCCACCACTTGGTTGTCTTTAACTAATACACACCCAACCGCTGGGTTAGGCCTAGCAATTAACTGGCCATAGCTGGCTTGCTCTAAGGCCAGTGCCATAAATTGATCATGGGTGCGTTGATTAGGCATTAGCTATCTTTATGCTCTTGTTCTAACCGCTCTATTTCGGCGCGAAATTCATTAAGGTCTTTAAAACTACGGTACACCGAGGCAAAACGCACATAAGCCACTTCGTCTAACTGGCGCAATTGTTCCATCACCGCCTCGCCCACTAGCTGCGTGCCTACTTCGCGCTCACCACTGGCTCGAAGAGTGTGCTTTATCCGGTTAAGGCTGGCTTCAATCGCTTCAATACTTACAGGGCGTTTTTCTAGGGATCTTAAGATGCCGGCACGTAACTTTTCTTCATCAAAAGGCTGACGTGTGCCGTCTTGTTTTACCACTCTAGGCATTAATAGCTCGGCCACTTCAAAGGTTGTAAAGCGTTCATTACAGGTTAAACACTCACGTCTGCGGCGAATTTGTTCCCCTTCACCAACTAACCGCGAATCAATTACTTTGGTTTCTGGGTTACTGCAAAAAGGGCAATACATAAGTGTCTCGGTTAATCGTCTTAGCTGGTATTTATAGGCGGTATTATAGCCTTAAAATTTACTTGCGGGCCAGCAGCTAGCACAGATCAAATCACTGCTTAAGAAGTCTCTAATTTGATGGATTTCTAGCCCAAAACTGCTATGGTGACGCACTTCTCCAGTTTAAAGGAATAACATGAGTAATTTACCTGCTGCCGAGCTGGCCGCGTTAGGCGCGGCACTATGCTGGACTTTCACGGCAATTTTGGCAGCCCCTGGAGTTCACCACTTTGGTGCGGTTGCGTTCAATCGCTATAGAGTGGTGTTTGCTGCGACAGCACTCATTGCCATTACTAGCTTTATGGGGCTATGGTCTAGCGTGCCTAACAGTGCCATGATAACCCTCATGGGGTCTAGCTTAGTGGGTATTGTGATTGGTGATACAGCCTTAATGCAAGCTTTGAAACGCATTGGGCCCAGACGCAACTCGGTACTATTTGCCACCAGCGCACCGATGGCTGCTGGTATGGGTTTTATTTGGCTAGGTGAGACTCTCAGTGCTAATTTAATGATTGGTTGCGGGCTGATCTTGGCGGGCGTAGTGAATGCTGTTTGGTGGGGCCGTAAAACTGGTGGCCAGCATCGCTTAGAGCAAGTGAGTGGTCACCTAGGGTTAGGGATTGCACTTGGCTTAATTGCCGCCTTCGGCCAAGCCGCAGGCGCGGTAATGGCTAAACCCGTGCTGTTGGCCGGCGCAGACCCCATTGCCGCATCGGCAATTCGTGTCGGTTTTGCAGCCTTAGTATTATTGCTTGTACGGGCGATGCCTTTTGCGTGGGCCAAAGCCAATGCTGCTCCCACACCTGCTTTTATATGGCGCACTATGTCTAGTGCAACCTTAGGCCTAGTGTTAGGAATGACATTGGTAGTTTATGCCCTGGGTGTAGGCGAGGTGGGCATTGTAATGACCTTATCCGCCATTACACCGGTACTTATACTACCTATCATCTGGTTCATTACAGGCCAAAGACCTAGCCGTGGTGCATGGCTAGGTGCTGCGTTGGTGGTGACCGGAAGTGGGGTGATTTTCTTAAGCCACTAACCTTTTACTGCGCTAGGTAGGCCGCCAAAAAATCATCAAAGGTCTGCGTTTGCTCGGCCTCAATACGCTCTTGGTTGCTGATAGACTCGCTCACTTGCTCACTTAGCTCTTGCCGGCGCTGTAAACACAGGCTTTGTTTCAAGTGGTAATCTTGATGTGTTTTCGCTAGCTCAAAAGACAATTCTTGGTGAGACAAGTTACCCTGTTCCATGGCAGCTAACACTTGGGCCGATGGTGTTAAGGACGCGTCGTTGAGGCGTGCCTCCATGGCATCAATAGCGGCCAATACGTCACCTTTATCTGGCATGACATCGGCTACTAGGCGTAGGTTTGCAACAATATCAAGGCCCAGGCTCTGTAAACCCTTTGCCCCACTATTGGTTTCCAACATAAGGCCGGGTTTACGGCCTTGGCGTACAACAACAGCCTGATTTGCGCCAATAAACTCACATTCTTGATCGCTAATAATCGGGCTGTGTGCAAACAAACACCAGCTTAAGAAGGCATTAATAAATTGACTTTGTTGTGCATCAATACCCAAAGGTAAGAACGGGTTTAGGTCAATATTTCTAACCTCCACGTACTCTACACCACCTTCTTTAAGGGCATGCACAGGCTTTTGGCCGGCGCGGGCCACACGTTTGGGGCGGATATCACTGTAGTATTCGTTTTCTATTTGCAACAAGTTGGCATTGAGTTGACGATATTCACCATCTACTTTTACCCCCAAATTCTCATACTGAGATAATGGTGTAGAAATGGCATGCTCTAGTGACTTGGCGTAGTTATCCAGGTCGTTAAAACACAAGCTCAATACCGACTGCACTTTGTTGTTGTAACCTAAGTCACTCATACGTAATGAAGTGGCATAGGGGCCCACTAGGCAGCCACCAGGGCCTGGCTCTAAGTCGATATCACGCCCTTTAACAAAGCTAGCATCAAGGGCTGGTGATGCACCGAATAGGTATAACAAGATCCACGAATGACGCCTGAAGTTACGGATCAAACCAAAGTATTGGCTAGAGCGAAAATCACATAAAGACTGCTCGTCCCCCAGTAATTTTTGATACGCAGGCCAAAAATTATTATGTGGCGAAAAGTTAAAGTGTATGCCCGCAATAGACTGCATAATTTTACCGTAACGCCACGCCAAACCCACACGATAGGTATGCTTAAGCTGGCCCGTATTGGAGCGTCCAAAATCGGCTATACGAATGTCATCCTCGCCATCAAGGTAACAGGGCATACTGGCAGGCCAAACATATTCACCTATATTCTGTAACTGACTGGCACTGAAGCTATGTAGTTCCTGCATGAAATTAAGGGCGGCTACAGGGCTTTGGAATACTGGTGTGATGTACTCCAAAAGCGCTTCGGAATAGTCGGTGGTGATACTGCCATGGGTGAGGCTGGAACCTAAGGATTGCGGATGGTCTGCATGGCTCACACGACCGCTTAAGCCTACTCGTAGCCCTTCTTTTTCGATACCACATTGTAGGCTAGACAAAGTCTGCGCTACGGAAGAGTTTTGAACTTGGTGTAATCGCTGTTGTAATTGTGTGGGCATCTGTAGTTCCAAGTTGTGTTAAATTGTCGATGACTAAACGGATACGAAGTTTAGCCTAGTTTGGATTCAAATTCTGTGTAGGTGTTAATTTTTTACCCGCGCCCTAGCGTCCTTTAACTTTTGCGCCATGCTGCCCAACACCGGTGTTGGCTGAGTATTATTTTGAACTGAGTTTGTAGACTTATTGATACTATTTCGCTGCACCTTAGCAGGCGCTATTTCACGGTGGCTAGAAGCATCACCTTGGGTGGGCAACTCGTCACTCAAACGCATGGTTAAAGCAATACGTTTACGAGCCACATCAATCTGCATCACCTTCACTTTAACAATGTCTCCGGCCTTCACTATATCGTGAGGATCTTTCACATACTGCGAAGATAGTGCCGAAATATGCACCAAACCATCCTGATGTACACCAAGATCCACAAACGCGCCGAAGTTGGTGACGTTACTAATAGTGCCTTCCATGATGGCCCCCAGGGTTAGGTCTTTTATGCTTTCTACGCCATCTGTGAGCTTGGCCATACGAAACTCAGGCCTTGGGTCACGCCCAGGTTTTTGTAGTTCGCTCAATAAGTCTTGTAATGTGTGCTCTCCAAATCCGTGTTCATGCAACTGTTTAACACTAATCTGCTTAAGCTGATCACTCCCTATAAGGCCTGCAATGGTCAATTTAAGCTGCCCTGCCAGCTGTGCCACTAAACCATAGGCTTCTGGGTGCACAGAAGTGCCATCTAACGGGTTATCGCCTCCACGTATACGTAGGAACCCAGCACATTGCTCAAATGCTTTGGCGCCCAAACGGGCCACTTTAAGTAGCTGTTTACGGTTGTTAAAGGCACCATTAATGTCTCGATAAAGTACAATATTGTCTGCCATGGTTTTATTCAGCCCAGCCACTCGCTGCAATAACGGCGCCGAAGCGGTGTTTAGGTCTACACCTACATTGTTAACACAGTCTTCCACCACATTGTCTAATTTACGGGTTAACTGCACTTGGCTTACGTCGTGCTGATATTGGCCTACGCCAATGGCCTTGGGCTCTATCTTAACCAGCTCTGCCAATGGGTCTTGTAGGCGGCGGGCAATGGAGACAGCACCGCGGTAACTTACGTCTAAATCGGGGAATTCTGCAGCCGCAAGCGCCGATGCTGAATAAATTGAGGCCCCTGCTTCACTCACAATAATACGTTGCGGCGCTTTTGAGCCTAAGTGAACTTGCGCTTCTTTAACTAGCTTATCGGTCTCCCGCGAGCCGGTGCCATTGCCTATGGCCACCAACTGAACTTGATAGGTTTGGCACCAATGCACCACTAGCCCTAAGGCAGCCTGCCATTTATTGTGGGGCACGTGGGGAAAGATAGTTTCGGTTGCCAGCAGTTTACCCGTAGAGTCTACCACCACCGCTTTCACGCCGGTGCGTAACCCAGGGTCTAACCCTAGGGTCACCTTGTCACCCGCTGGGGCTGCCAACAATAAGTCTTTTAGGTTATTCGCAAACACCCCTATAGCACGGTCTTCCGAGGCTTCTCTAACACGGGTAATAAGGGCTGTTTCTAATTGGCTGGCTAGCTTTACCCGCCAAGTCCAGCGCACCACTTCGCTAAGCCATTTATCTGCCGCTCGGCCATGATCCTTGATACGCCAATAGGAGGCCACTTTGGACTCATAAGGTAAGTGTTCATTGGCAGACCACACAATAGAGGCCTGTAAAATACCTTCGTTACGACCCCTTAATATAGCTAAGGCACGGTGGGAAGGAATAGTCTTTAACGCTTCTTGAAACTCAAAATAGTCTTGGAACTTAGCGCCTTGTTGTTGCTTACCATCAACCACCTTGGTTTGCCACTTGGCATCTTGCCAGCCCATGTTACGAAGGTCTGCCAGCAAATCTGCGGCCAGACTAAAACGCTCCATTAATATCTGTTTGGCACCGTCTAAGGCATCTTTAGTGTTGGTGATCTGTTGTTGGGCATTAATATAACCCAGTGCTGTTTGTTCTGGATCTAAGCTTGGGTTTTGTATTAAAGCGTCCGCCAAAGGCTGTAAACCTGCTTCTATAGCGATAGAAGCCTTGGTACGACGTTTGGTTTTGTAGGGCAGATATAGGTCTTCTAATCGCGTTTTACTGTCTGCTGCGTTAATGAGGCTGGCCAACTGTGGTGTTAGCTTTTCTTGTTTCTCGATGCTGTCTAAAATAGTTTTCCTACGCGCATTAAGTTCACGTAAGTAACCTAGCCGCTCTTCTAATGTGCGTAGCTGAGTATCGTCCAACACACCGGTGACTTCTTTACGATAACGAGCGATAAAGGGAACGGTTGAGCCTTCATCTAACAATTTGACGGCGGCATCCACTTGCCAGGTTTGTACCGCAAGCTCGGTGGCTATTTGTTTATTTATCACTAGGTTAGAACCCTTGCTGTCTATTTCAAAAAGCATAA
>JBLHQO010000037.1:0-12419 GCA_047625285.1 Oceanospirillaceae bacterium | reverse complement strand
TTAATTTTGTCTTGGTTGACATATAGGTGTTGATCATCGTATTCAACTTGGCCGTTAAAGCGACCGTGTACGCTATCAAATCGCAGCAAGTGGGCATTGGTTTGAGGGCAGCCTAGGTCGTTGATAGCCACGATTTCAAAATGTTTGTGATAGTCGATTGGGCCATGTTCGTAGATGGCGCGGACGATATTGCGGCCAATGCGGCCAAATCCGTTGATGGCGATGCGGATAGTCATGTTTTGTCCTCTTGCTTGTTATGTTGTAATATTACAAACATTATCGCACTAAATCAATTGCATTTGTTTATATGTGTTCCTAATTAAATAAATATTTGTTAATATTACGTAATAAAGTTAAATGCAAAGAGAGTTATCATGGGCGGCGTCCTCCACAGTAAAGTAGCACAGGTAACCCAGACCATTGTTGAGCGTAGCCGTGTGCCCCGTGGTGATTATTTGCAACGTATTGAGGCGGCTAAAGGCAGCAAGGTGAGCCGCTCTAACCTTTCATGCGGTAACTTGGCCCATGGGTTCGCCGCTAGCCCTGATCCAGATAAAAGTCGTTTAACCATGATGGATGAGGCCAACGTTGCTATTGTGTCATCCTATAACGATATGCTTTCAGCTCATCAACCCTTTGAGCGTTACCCTCCTATTCTTAAACAGGCGGTGAGGGAGATGGGTAGTGTGGCGCAATTTGCCGGTGGTGTGCCAGCCATGTGCGATGGTGTTACTCAAGGGCAACCTGGCATGGAGCTCAGCTTGTTTAGTCGAGATATCATTGCTATGTCTACCGCCATAGCCTTGTCTCATAACATGTTTGATGCAGTGTTGTGTTTGGGTGTGTGTGACAAAATCATCCCCGGTTTATTAATAGGCGCATTGAGTTTTGGCCACCTTCCCATTGTATTTATACCGGGAGGTCCTATGTCTTCTGGTTTACCTAATTCAGAAAAAGCGCGTATTCGTCAGCTATATGCCGAAGGCAAGGTAGGTAGAGAGGAGTTGTTGGCTTGCGAGTCTGCGTCGTACCATGGTGCCGGCACATGTACTTTTTATGGCACCGCTAATAGTAATCAATTATTGATGGAAGTGATGGGCTTACATTTACCGGGTGCCTCGTTTGTGCCGTCTGATGGTGAATTTCGTGATGAGCTGACACGTTTCGCAGCCCAGCAAGCGGTTAGATTAACCCACTCTTCGAAACAGCAAAACCTTGCTCAAATAGTCTCTGAAAAAACCATGGTTAATGCCATCGTCGCTTTACTAGCGACCGGTGGCTCTACCAATCACACCATGCATTTGATTGCTATTGCCAAGGCTGCGGGAATTATTATCAATTGGGATGATTTTGCTGCATTGTCTAGTGTGGTGCCTAGCCTCACGCGTATCTACCCCAATGGCCAAGCCGATATTAACGTTTTTCATGGGGCCGGTGGTGTGCCTTATTTGGTCAAAACATTGTTGCATGGAGGGTTTCTGCATGAAGATGTAGAAACCATAATGGGCCACGGTTTACGTCAATATTGCCAGGAGCCCAAGCTACTTTCAGGTAAGCTAGTATGGCAGCCGGCACCTGAGCAAAGCGCCGATCTTACTGTGCTGACCAGCGTCGCCGCACCCTTCTCTAAAACCGGTGGTCTGGTGACCTTGCAAGGCAATCTAGGCCGCAGTGTAGTCAAAGTGTCTGCGGTAAAGACCGAACACTGGTTGGTAGAAGCCCAGGCTGTGGTATTTGACACACAAGCAGGGTTTGAGCAGGCATTTAAACGTGGGGAGTTAGAACGAGACCTCGTTGCCGTGGTGCGCTTTCAAGGCCCTCAAGCTTGCGGCATGCCAGAATTACACAAGTTGACGCCTTATTTGGGGGTATTGCAAGACCGAGGCTTTAATGTGGCATTGGTCACAGATGGCCGTATGTCGGGGGCGTCGGGTAAGGTGCCGGCAGCCATACACCTTTACCCAGAGGCTAAAGAGGGTGGCTTCATAAGCAAAATAGAAGACGGGGATTGGTTAAGGTTAGACTGCCATAACGGACGTTTAGAATTACTCGTTGAAGATGAAGTTCTACAAGCTCGACCGGCGGCTCAGCAGGCACAAACCACTACATATGGCATGGGAAGAGAGCTGTTTTCCAACATGCGCCAACAAGTGAGTAGCGCAGAACTAGGTGCTAGCATCTGTTCGTGATGGTGTGTTTTTATGAAAGAGGAATATATCCCTATGCCAAAATATGACCTAGTAGCAGATGTTGGAGCCACCAATGCTCGTTTTGCTTTAACACTCAGCAACTCACTAGGTTTAATACACATTAAGGTGCTAGCTTGTGCAGATTACCCCAGTTTAGAAACAGCTGTGTGCGCCTACCTTGCCAGTATTGGCGCAGAGGGTTTAATTGCCAAGGCCTGTATTGCTATCGCGGGTACGGTACATTTGCCAGAGTTTTCCCTGGCCAACAATCATTGGTGTGTTAATAAAGCTCAAGTGAATGCCGCTCTTAAGATTGAGGCCTTGTGGGTTAATGATTTTGCAGCGCAAGCTTGGGCTATGTCAGAAATTGGCGCGGAAGAACTGTTGGTTGTGAAACCAGGGCAGCCAGAAGCGCGGGGCAATCGGCTGGTGATGGGGCCAGGTACTGGTTTAGGAGTGGCAGGATTAATTGCCCATGACGGGGGTTGGTTGCCGGTTATGGGGGAAGGGGGTCATGTCGGGTTTTCGCCCACCAATAGGTTGCATGCAAAAATACTAGATTACATGTGGCATACCTATGGACATGTTTCTACGGAGCGTCTGTTGTCGGGTTCGGGCATGATGGGTTTATATGCGGCAGTTGCTCATGTTAATGGTACTTTGCCTAGCCTAATAAACCCTGCTGATATTTTGCAGCAAGCTCAGCTGGCTCCCCCTGACGACTTAGCCCACCAAACGCTATCTATCTTTTGTGACATGCTTGGTCATGCTGTGGCTAATGGCGCCTTAATGTTTGGTGCGGTGGGTGGGGTTTATTTGACCGGTGGAATTTTACCGCGTATGCATGATTTTTTATTGGCTAGCGAGTTTAGTCACAGTTTCACCAGCAAGGGACGGGTCTCTTCTTACCTTCACCAGATCCCCATTTACCTTTGTACTGCTTTGCAACCAGGCTTACAAGGCGCAGCTATTGCGTTACACCATGAATCGCGGAGATCAGATGTTACAACTTGAAAAATCTAAACATTGGCAAAATTTACAACAGTTGGCAATTCAATACCGTAGCCTGCATTTGAGAGAATTATTTGCTCGCGAAGGCAATCGATTTGACACTTATTCAATTGAATTGCCCAACTTACTCCTAGACTATTCGAAAAATTGCCTGACCCCTGAAATCATGCAGGCGTTATTTGGTTTGGCAAAAGACATGGGTTTAGAGGCCGCTATAGAGCGCATGTACCGAGGTGCTAAAATTAACACTACCGAAGACCGTGCGGTGCTGCACACGGCTTTGCGTAACCGAAGCAACTCGCCAGTGTATGTAGACCAAACCAATGTGATGGACTTGATCAACAAAGAGTTAGCACATATGCGTGGGTTTGTTGAAAAAGTGCGCAGTGGCGAGTGGTATGGGTACTCTGGAAAGCGTATTACAGATGTGGTAAATATTGGTATTGGAGGGTCTAATTTAGGACCGAAAATGGTCACTCAGGCCTTACGCTCTTATGCAAACTCCACCATTAGAGTGCACTTTATTTCTAATATAGATGGTGTAGAGATTGCTGAAATTTTACGTCCGCTAAACGCCGAACAAGTGTTGTTTGTAGTGGCGTCTAAAACCTTCACCACTAGCGAAACCATGACCAATGCCCAAACTGCACGTAATTGGCTTATGGCGTCGGCATTTGATGAGCGCGCGGTGCAGCAACACTTTGTGGCCGTATCATCCAACGCTCAGGCGGTGCATGATTTTGGTATTCACGGGGAATTTATGTTCTCCATGTGGGATTGGGTGGGTGGAAGGTACTCTATCTGGTCAGCTATCGGCTTGCCCATTGCGTTATATCTTGGTTTTGACAAGTTTGAAGAGTTACTAACTGGCGCCCATGACATGGATCGCCACTTTAGAGATTCACCTGCAGCCGAAAACATGCCTACCATTATGGCTTTAGTCAGTATTTGGAATGGTTTGCTACATGGGGCCCAAAACCATGTGATATTACCCTATGACCAACCCCTAGAGAGTTTTACCGATTATATTCAGCAGGTGGATATGGAGAGTAATGGTAAACATGTAGACCGCCAGGGTAATGAAGTGAGTTATCACACGGCGTCTGTTGTTTGGGGACAGTTGGGTATTGATGGGCAACATGCATTCTATCAATTGCTGCATCAGGGTAACGTTATAGTGCCGGCCGACTTCATTGGTTCCCTGGAGAGTTCTACACCTGTTAAAGGCCACCATGAAAACCTTATGGCCAACTTCTTTGCCCAGACCGAAGCCCTTATGAATGGCATCAGTGCGGCAGAAGTTGAGTGCCAACTACAAGCCCAAGGTTTGGATCCGCAAGCCATTGAGCAGCTGTTGCCTCACAAGGTTCACCAAGGCAACCGGCCTAGCAATACCTTGTTGCTTAAGCAAGTAGATCCAAGGAATTTGGGCGCGCTCATTGCTCTATATGAGCACAAGATATTTGCCCAAGGAGTAATATGGGATATCTGTTCATTTGATCAATGGGGTGTGGAGTTGGGTAAAACCCTTGCTCAAGGTATCTTACAAGAAATTGAAGGCCAGGCGGGTCATCTACATGATGACTCCACCAATGCCTTAATAGATTATTTTAAAGCTTCTCGTAGTTAGGCTCGGCGCTGCTTGTGATTAGTGTTTAAGGCACTGCTAGTGCAGCAGCCCGTTTAGCTAAAACTTCGATGGCTTGCCAATCACCTTGCTCTACTAACGCTGCTGGCGTAAGCCAAGTACCGCCCACACACATCACGTTACTTAGGGCTAGATAATCTGCCGCATTGGTGGGTTTGATGCCACCAGTTGGACAGAACTTGAGTTGGTTAATGGGGCCACCAATAGCCTTGAGAAAATCAATACCACCTACCACTGCGGCGGGGAAGAGCTTAAACCTGCTATAGCCTAATGCCATGGCAGCCATGGCTTCGCTTACAGTGGCGATACCTGGCAATAGTGGTACCTCACTTTGGCTGCCGTGGTGTAACAGTTGCGCTGTACAGCCAGGACTAACAATAAAATCAGCCCCTGCCTCAATACACGCTTCATATTGTGCTGGTGTTAAAACAGTGCCAGCACCAATAATGGCTTCTGGTAAGGCTTTTTTGAGTTGCTTAATGGCACTTAGTCCGTACTCACTACGCAGAGTTATTTCTAATACCGTAAGGCCGCCATTGACCAGTGCAGTGCCTATGCCCAGCGTTTGCTCTGCGTTTTCTAAGGTAAGTACAGGAATGACCGGTGCGCTAGCGCAGATGGCGTCTATACGAGCGGTATTGGTTTGCATGTTTTGGCTGCTGTTGCTATTTAGGTCTATTAAAGACATTTATGGACACCAATGAATAGTTAGTGGGGTTTGTAACACTGCAAAAATGGGCATTTTAAGGGGATCTGCAATAGTCATTGCCTGCTGCAATACTCGATGTTTTTCCTCTCCCTCAATGTGTAAATGTTTGTGTGTTGCGCTTAATAAAGTGGGTGCGGTTAAGGACATGCGTTGGCTTGGCGCGGTAGGTGCCTGAGTGTTAATACACAGTTGTGACATTGGTGCAGTTAAAGCGCCTTGCAGTTGTGAACAATGGGGGAATAATGAGGCAGTGTGGCCATCGTTACCCATGCCTAAAACTAATACGTCTAGCGGCCAGTGCATTTTTTCAAGCTGCGTTTGACAGCTCTTTTGGCCCAAGTGCGCGCTTACTTCACCATTGAATAACGGGTAAAAAGTGGCTGCCTTTGCTTTATTTTGTACTAGGTTAGCACGCACCAGCGCAGCGTTACTGGATGCATGGTTCTCGTCTACCCAGCGCTCGTCGGCAAGAGTAATGTCTACTCGGTGCCAATCTAAATTTTGTAAGCTGAGTTGTTTTAACATAGCTAATGGCGTGCGACCACCCGAAACTGCAAGGCTTGCCCGTGGGCGAATAACAAGCGCCTGTGCCAACTGCTGCGCTACGTTTTTGGCCATAGAAAGGGCAAGCAATGTTGAGTTTTCGCAGTCAATCCACTGTGTGTTGTGTGGAAGAAAGTGAGGTTTAGCAGTCTTCATACCATCGATGTCCGTGTGTTTCTATCATGTTGCAGGCTTGTTGTGGCCCATTGCTTCCCGCAGGGTAATCGACTAACTCAAGTTCAGCACTTTGCCACGCTTGGCGTATTTGATCACACCACTGCCACGCAAGTTCTACTTCATCACGCCGCACAAATAAGCTCTGGTTGCCCTTAAGGGCTTCCAGCACCAAGCGTTCATAGGCGTCTGGAATACGAGCTTGAGATTGGGTTTGAGCAAAGTCTAAATGTAACGGATCGCGCCGCAGCTGCATGTTTTTGTCGATGCCCTGTTCTTTGGTGAGCACTTGTAAAGAAATGCTTTCATAGGGCTGTAGGCGAATGACAAGCTTGTTTTGCGCAATGTTGGCTTGGCCAGGATCAAATATATAATGGCTGTTGGGTTTATAGTGAATGATGATCTCTGTTACCTTGCTAGCCATGCGTTTGCCCGTACGCAAGTAGAAGGGGGTGCCGGTCCAGCGCCAGTTGGAAATTTCGGCACGCAGAGCAATAAACGTTTCGGTGCCGCTGCTGGTATTTGCGTCTGCTTCGTTTAGGTAGCCTGGGGCGGGCTGCTGTTGAAACTGACCGTCGGTATATTGCCCCAGTACGAGTTGAGTGGCTATCTTGTTTTGGTCAATGGGTTTTAACGAACGTAATACCTTTACCTTTTCGTCGCGTATACTAGTGGCGGTGAGCTGTGATGGCGGATCCATGGCGACCATGCACAATAACTGCAGCAGGTGGTTTTGTACCATGTCTCGCATTTGTCCGGCTTTATCAAAGTACCCCCATCTACCCTCAATGCCAACGTCTTCTGCAACACTGATTTCTACATAGTCTATATGTTGGTGGTTCCACTGGCTCTCGAATAAAGGGTTGGCAAAGCGTAACGCAATTAGATTTTGTACGGTTTCTTTACCAAGGTAGTGGTCGATACGAAAAATTTGGCTTTCGTCGAAATATAAAGCCAGCTTGTCGTTGATCACCTTGGATGAAGCAAGGTCATGGCCTATCGGTTTTTCTACCACAATGCGGCTGTGCTCGTTGATAGCATTGGCTTGGTGTAAGTGTTGGCAAATATCTTTGTATAGGCTTGGCGGTGTGGCCAGGTAGTAGGTGGTTTGTGGATGCCATGAAACTAGCTTTTGCTCTAGGTCGTTATAATCCTGTGCTTGGGTGAGTTCTACTTGGCAATAGTGTAGGCGTTTTAAAAAGCGCGAAAGAGAGTTGGAATTGAGTTGATCTGCGCCGATGTATTGGTTTAGTGTATGTGTGATACGTTGTTTTAATTCGTGGGTACTTATTGCGCCGCGAGCCACGGCCATGATGTTTAAATCTTCGCTCAATAGCTGAGCGTGATCAAGTTGGTACAAGGCGGGCATGAGTTTGCGGAGTGATAGGTCACCTAACGCGCCAAACAGTACAAAACTATGGCTTAATAAGCCTTGTGCTGCGGCATTATTGTTTGATGAGTGACTGTCCGACATTGTTAATATTGCCTTATGTAGAATATTTGATTTGTAATAATACTCTTAAATTGAAACAAAAGTCACAAAAATATCTAAAATGTTGGTAATATTACGTACATAAATATATGAGCCAGATGAAATAACGAGATGACTATTAACAGCAATTTACTAGAACGCCTATCTACTCAGCAGGAACAGCTTAACCGATCTGAGCGTAAAGTCGCCAAAGTGATCGCCGCCGACCCTCAATCAGCAACACGTATGAGCATTGCTGCTTTGGCCGAGCTAGCGCAAGTGAGTGAACCCACAGTTAACCGAATGTGTCGCAGCTTTGGTTTAAAGGGTTACCCAGATTTTAAATTGGAGCTGGCTCAAAGCATGGCGCGTGGCACACCCTACGTAAGCCAGAGCGTCAATCAGAATGATTCTGCTGCACAATATACCGATAAAATATTCACCAGCACTATGGCCAGTTTAGACGCTGCCAGACAGCAAGTGGACAGTAAGGCTATTGAGCGAGCAGTAGATTATTTGAGCCAAGCTCAGCAGATTTGTTTTTGTGGCATGGGAGCCTCTGGCTCCGTAGCTCAGGATGCACTACACAAATTCTTTCGTTTTAATATTCCGGTAGTGGCCCATAACGATTATTTAATGATGCGCATGACGGCTGCTGCTGTTAAACGCGGAGATGTGCTAGTACTGTTGTCGTTTACCGGGCGCACCAAAGAAATGCTTGAAGTGGCTCGTATTGGCCGTGGCACAGGCGCCTTGGTGATTTCCATTACTGCTCCTAGTTCCCCCTTGGCCCATGAATCCAGCCTTGTGTTAGGCGTAGAAGCACCGGAAGATACAGATGTGTATATGCCCATGCAATCTCGTATGATTCAGCTAACCTTAATAGACGTTTTGGCCACTGGGGTTATATTGCGCAGAGGTGAAGATTTTCATAGCCACTTAAAGGCGATTAAGCAAAGTCTAACGGGCACTCGTTTGGCGATAACAGAGGATCAGTAGTGAACTATTATAAATTGGGTTTGACGGTATTTTTGGCTGTAAGTTTAAGTGGTTGTTTTCTAACCAAGATAGTCACTGTGCCAATGCGCATTGTGGGTGCAGTGGCCTCAGCAGTACCGGTAATAGGTGATGCTGTGGACGAAAGCATGGAGGCCGTAGCTGATGCGGTTGATGACATTCCACTGTAAGGGGTCGTGGTTTTTTAGGTAATAAAAAACCGCAGCTAGCTTATGCCAGTGCGGTTTTTCTGCAACAGATAAGTGCTTATAAGCGTTCGATTTGAGCGCGAATTTCAGCCAGCTTTTCAGCCATTATGCGTTCTAGGTGTACTAGATTCTCAGCGATAGCTTCTTTGCTATCCACTGCTTTCTTTTCTTCGTGAGCTAGCTTGTTTAGCTCGGTAAGCGCACGCAATAAGAAAGGTGAAATTTCACTCACTTCTTGCCATTGCTGGCGGCCAGAATCGACCATTACGGTGCGGGTAGCGCGACCAAAACGGAATTTTTTGCTACGAGGTAAAAAAGAGCCTTTTTCACGCTTGTAGTAGATTTTGAGGATATCAAAATCGCCTTCCTGGCGCAGAGTGTACTTGCTGATGGATTCAAAGCTGGTGATGCCCATTTCCGTAAGCGTAGGGTGTTGAGACATAATTGTTCTCCTTAGAGATTAAAAGTTAAAATTTTCCTATGAAAATCAATGACTCAACAAATTTTTGTAAGGTAGGCTCTGGCGGCCCTGCCTTGCTGGTCTGATGGTTTGTGAGTAAAAGTGTAACTACCTACACAGGCCATCATGGGGTGGTTTTCAGTGGTGACATTATAGCTCATTGTTGGTTAAAGAGTAACCGCATTCCTTGCCATATTTCAGGGATCTATACTATAGGTCGCATTCATTCAATAAATAGTTATGGGATCTTCACGAATGTATTTTTTGCGGTATACTCAGGCTCAAATTATTGATTTACCCATGAGTGCGGTTGGTATGCGATTGGCGCTAAACCCCGCTCAATAAGGATGTTTCTTTTTATGTCTGGTGTCATCCCTATTGATGAAGGCGTTGAGCGTCTACCCCTCAAAGAATATACAGAAAAAGCGTATTTAGATTACTCCATGTATGTCATTTTAGACCGTGCATTGCCTCATATTGGTGATGGTCTAAAGCCCGTACAAAGGCGTATTGTTTATGCCATGTCTGAGTTGGGCTTAAAAACGTCTGCTAAGTATAAAAAATCAGCGCGTACTATTGGTGATGTGTTGGGCAAATTTCACCCACACGGTGATAGTGCCTGTTACGAAGCCATGGTGCACATGGCTCAGACCTTCTCTTATCGTTATACCTTGGTTGATGGTCAAGGCAACTGGGGGTCTGCAGATGATCCCAAATCCTTTGCCGCCATGCGTTACACTGAAGCTAAGCTTACCGGCTATGCGGATGTATTATTAGGTGAGCTAGGGCAGGGCACCGTAGATTGGGGTAATAACTTTGATGGCACCCTGCAAGAACCCTTAGTATTGCCAGCTCGGGTGCCTAACGTACTTTTGAATGGCGCCACCGGCATCGCTGTGGGCATGGCCACAGACATTCCTCCCCATAATTTGCGCGAAGTGGTGTCGGCCTGTGTCCATCTATTGGAGAACCCGGGCGCAAGCACAGAAGAATTGTTTGAATTTGTACAAGGGCCTGACATGCCCACCACGGCAGAAATAATCAGCCCACGCAGTGACTTGTTAGAAATGTACAAAAGCGGACGTGGCAGTATTCGTATGCGCGCCGTAGTAGATCACGAAGACGGCGATATCATTATCAGCGCCTTGCCGTATCAGGTTTCTGGGGCGCGAATATTGGAGCAGATTGCTGCCCAGATGCAGGCCAAAAAATTGCCAATGGTGGCCGATTTACGTGACGAGTCTGACCATGAAAAGCCTACCCGTTTAGTGATTGTACCCCGCTCAAATAGAGTGGACACACAGCAGTTGTTAAACCATTTGTTCGCTACTACAGATTTAGAACGCACTTATCGGGTTAACTTAAACCTCATCGGCGTGGATGGTAAACCACAAGTTAAAGGTTTAAGTACTATCTTAAAGGAATGGCTGTCTTTTAGAATGGAGACAGTGACGCGCCGTTTGCAGCATCGTTTAGATAAAGTGCTAGAGCGTTTACATCTATTAGAAGGTTTGTTAATTGCTTATCTTAATATCGATGAAATTATTGCCATAATTCGTGAACAAGAAAAACCTAAAGCAGTGTTAATGCAGCGATTTGACTTGTCTGATAGACAAGCCGATGCCATTTTAGATTTAAAATTGCGCCATTTAGCCAGGTTAGAACAGCATCGTATTCAAGCAGAGCAAGACGAGCTAGCGGCAGAGCGAGAAAAATTAGAATTGTTGTTAGGTTCTAAAGCACGTTTAAAAACCCTTATAAAACGTGAACTAATCGCCGACGCTGAAGCCTTTGGTGATGATCGTCGCTCACCTATCGTTGTACGCCAAGAAGCTAAGGCGCTTTCTGAGCGCGATTTGCTCACCACCGAACCTATCACTGTGGTCTTGTCTAAACAAGGCTGGGTGCGTGGTGCCAAAGGCCACGACATAGACCCGTCTAGCATGAGTTATAAATCGGGTGATGACTTCTTGCTCATGGTACAAGGTCGAAGTAATCAAAGTGTTGCCTTCCTTGATGAAGGCGGCCGTAGCTATTCATTAGAGGCACACACCTTACCCTCGGCTCGCGGGCAAGGTGAACCATTAAGCGGTCGCTTTAATGCGCCTAGTGGCGTGCAGTTTTCAGCTGCAGTAAGCGCAAAAACTGATCAATTGTTACTGATGAGCACCGATGCAGGTTATGGCTTTATCTCTACCTTTGAAGACTTGTTAAGTAAAAATAAGGCCGGTAAAGCCGCCATGACTGTGCCCAAAGGGGCCAAGGTTATTGCGCCACAATACATCACTAAGGTGCAAGAGACTTGGTTGGTGGCAGTCACTAATGAAGGGCGTATGTTAGTCTTCCCGTTACAAGATTTGCCTCAGCTAGCACGAGGTAAAGGTAACAAGATTATTAGTATCTCATCCACCCGCGTAGCAAACCGTGAAGAATTTATGGTGGCTTGCGCACTGGTTACGCAAAGCAGCGAGTTATTAGTGCATTCAGGTAAACGTTATCTACGTTTGAAAGCCACCGATCTAGTTCACTATCGTGGCGAGCGTGGGCGCAGAGGCAATAAGCTACCTAGAGGCTTCCAAAAGGTGGACCACTTGGCCGTTGAGGGTAGAGTACCCACTGAGACGGATGCCGAGTCTGAGTCGATAGATGCGCCCTCTTAGCCAGCCACTTTAACCAGGTGCTAAAGTGTTTGGCTAAAGTGGCTAATTTGCATGTCTAACAAGTCTTGGTAATCGCTGCTTAAACTGGCCAAACTTACGGCGCCGCTAGCAAGTGGTGTACAGTGTTGGGCTTGTAATACCCTTTGTTGCAGCTCTGGATGGTAGGCTACATGGCGGCTGATTACCATATGATCCTGCCGTTCCCTACGGGACAATTCAGCGGCTTCTTCTGTGAGTTTACTTAACTCTTCTAAATGGCCAGTGTGTACCACAATCTGAATGTTTAAACTGGGTTTGTGGCTGGCCGCTCGCTGGGTGTTAAAGGACCTGTACAAACCAAAGAAAAACT
>JBLHQO010000036.1:0-12441 GCA_047625285.1 Oceanospirillaceae bacterium | reverse complement strand
GTTCGCTCACCTGGATCTATGGTAATAGGCAACCAGCACGTAATTGCGGCCACCATGGCTACCCTGGCTGAGTTTCCTGACCGCCAATTACTAGGTGAGGATGTAATTTGGTCTGGCACCCCTGAAGAGGGCATGCTGTCCTCCCATCGAATAATTACCACCGCCACTCACTTAGGTGATGGGGTGTATGGCAAAGCTTCCGGTAAGGCTTTGAAATACCGCGTTATTGCAGATTGCCATGCTAAAAACAATCAAATTAATGACGAGTGGTTGATTCGTGACCAAGGCGCCGTTGTGCGCCAACTAGGCATCGACCCTAAAGAGTATGCGGCAGATTTAATCACCCGAGAAGGTGGCCCAGATCATTGTGTGCAGCCCTTTACGCCAGCCATAGATGTACCAGGCCCCTACCAAGGCAAAGGCAATGATGAAGAGTATGGTCAGCAATATGCCGACATTATTCGCCGCATAATGAGTGCAGAAATAAGTTGTATAAAAGCGGAATACGACCGCGCCTGCCAAGTGGAGCACCCAGGAGGGGTGACCTCTCATTCATGGGATGCTGTAGAGCGATTCTGGATGGGTTTACGAGCTAGCTTCCCCAACGCCAAGCTTACTATCGACCACCAAATAGGTCGCCAAGACCCTATGATGTCTCCTAGAGCAGCCATTCGTTTTAGCTTGCAGGGTAAACATGACGGCTGGGGCAGTTTTGGCAAACCCACTGGGGCCGATGTCTACATTATGGCCGCTGCTCACGCCGAATTTGGGCCGTATGGTCTAAGGCGTGAATTTGTGGTGTTTGATGAGACCTCGATTTGGAAACAAATTCTAATGCAAACAGGTTAATAACCTGTTTGCTATCAGCTATTAAATAGCGCGTGATTGTAATGTCATCGCCACCAAGGACTATTGTATGACACAGCCAGAAGTTGTTCGTTACGGTGAGTTAAAACCGTGCCGATCTGCATTTATTGATGCCCACACGCCAGGTTCAGACCAAAAAGAAAATTTTACCATCATCGGTGCTGGTGTGGCCGAAAGCCCTGATCAACATGTGCATATTAAAGCCACACCCGGCTTCAATATTGGTGCCGCAGGCCAACCTCCAAAGTGTGTGAATTCTCTGCATTTTCATAACACTGCCGAAGTATTTTTTGTATTGAGCGGCAAATGGCGTTTTTTTTGGGGTTTAAATGGAGATGCTGGAGAAGTCATTCTGCAAGAGGGTGATATCTTTAACATCCCCACCCGTGTATTTAGAGGTTTTGAAAACGTAGGTACAGACTACGGCATGATTATGGCGATACTAGGCGGGGATGATTCTGGCGGCGGCGTTATTTGGGCACCTCATGTGTTGGAAACAGCTCAATCTCACGGCTTAATTTTAAGTGAAGCTGGAGTGTTATACGATACCAAAAAGGGTCAAACACTGCCTACAGGTGAGCAACCCATAACTAAACTGT
Source organism: Oceanospirillaceae bacterium (assembly GCA_047625285.1). Taxonomy (GTDB): domain Bacteria; phylum Pseudomonadota; class Gammaproteobacteria; order Pseudomonadales; family Balneatricaceae; genus Njordibacter. Next base: position 10,975 of record JBLHQO010000036.1, on the reverse strand, counting down.
CTGCCGCGCAGTTGGCCGAAATCGCTGAGGTTCCAGTGGACAAAGTTGTGCCTGATTATGTGGCCCGATATTGGGACATGATGGCGCTGGCTAAAAATAAGCCCTGCCAGGTGATTGGCGAAGCCGCTCTCATAAAAGACAAACCTGGTTTTGAGGTAGAGCTACTCACCCGCGGATCTATTGCTACGGATGCCTATATAAACCCACAACATGAAGTACTGATGGTAATGCGTGGCCATTGGCGTCTCACTTGGCAGGATAATGAGCTGGTATTAAACCCAGGTGACACTTGCTGGATACCACCTAACCAAGCCCATACATTAGAAGTGTGTGTGACTGGTGAAGCCAGTTTATATCGCATCAGTGGCACAGCTGACACAGCCGGTTTAACCTGGCAGGATCATTAGCACATCATGAGCCTCCCCAACCTTGTGTTACTGCCAGGCATGATGTGTGATGGCCGCATGTACGCCTCACAGATTGAGGCCTTGCAAGGCATTGCCGAATGTCAGGTTGGCTACATTGGTGGTGCAGACAATATGGCAGACATTGCCGCTCAAGTATTGGCTCACGCTCCTGCACAATTCGCCTTAGCTGGTTTGTCTATGGGTGGCATAGTGGCCATGGAAGTGGTGCGTCAAGCACCAGAAAGAATCACCAGGCTCGCTTTAATGGACACTAACCCGTGGGCTGAATTAGATGAAGTGAATGATGCTCGCCAACCACAAATAGAAGCAGTTCAAACAGGCCAACTGGAACGGCTTTTGCGTGAGGTGATGGTACCGCGTTATTTCACTAGCCATCAAACTCACTCTGAGTTGGATGAACTATGTGTCGATATGGCGTTGAGCTTAGGCAAAGAAGTATTTGTTCGGCAATCACATGCTTTAAAAAACCGCCGTGATCAGCAAGCCACATTGGCCAGTTTTAACAAACCTTGTTTGGTATTGATGGGCGAAGAAGATGAACTTTGTCCATTAGATCGTCATCAATGTTTAGTGGCACTATTATCGCAGGCAACCTTCGTAAACATCCCTCATGCAGGGCATATTCCCACACTCGAACAACCCGCAGCCACCAACGCTGCTCTAAAAAAATGGATGGCTCTATAATGGACAGTTCACTAATAAATGACTCAACAATGACTGCAACCTTGTTGGCAAAACTCAAAGCAGTAGACACCCCTACCGTATGTAATGCCATTGAGGTTGCCCAAGGCAAACGTGGGTTTAATCAATTTACCAAAGGCACCATGCTCGCCTCGTCTATTATAGATGGCGCTATGGTTGGTTTTGCTCGTACTGCACAAATTGCAGCTTTAGAACCTGCTGTGGAAAGCCCTGCAGTGATTAAACAGCGTCGTGCTGATTATTATCGACACATGTCAAAAGGACCGCGACCAGCTATTGCCGTAGTGGAAGATGTGGATTACCCCCACGCTATTGGTGCTTATTGGGGAGAAATTAACACCACCGTGCACAAAGCGTTTGGCCTTGGCGGGGCGTTAACCAACGGTGTTATGCGAGATTTGGGTGACTTACCCACAGATTTCCCTGTGGTGGCCGGTTCAATTGGCCCAAGCCATGGCTTTGTGCATGTGCGCAGCATTGGCCAACCTGTCACCATTTTTGGTATGCAAGTCGTTGATGGCGACCTAGTACATGCGGACAGACACGGTGCCTTGGTGATTCCACCTGAGGTTATTCCAGTGCTTGAAGCCGCCATTGACAAACTTCTTAGCACCGAACAACTCATACTAGGCCCGGCACTCAAAGAAGGTTTTGGAATAGCCGAATTTGAACACGCTTGGGCAGCGTTTGAAAAAGCACGCACCTAATACCCAAGCCTTTAATACCAAGGTAACTAGTCAGCACGTGCGCTCAACTTATCGAAAGTTGGCGCACGTTAGTGTAAGTTATCGCAAATGCAGGTATTGCGCGGTGCCTTCAAGTAACATCTGTACTGCCATAATGATCAATACCATACCCATCAAACGCTCTATGGCGAACAAACCTTTATCGCCTAACACCCTGTACAGCCTACGCGAGGCTAACAAAATGCCTGCAGAAACGGCCCAAGCCGCCGTCACCGCCAACCATAGATCAAGCCACTGACCTTCGGCCGATTTACGCATCAACATGATCATTGCCAAACTTGATGGCCCCGCCATAAGTGGGATCGCTAAAGGCACTATAAACGGTTCCCCATCGGGTGTTTTACCCAATAAACCGCCTTCTTTTGGAAATACCATTCTTATGGCAATCAAAAACAAGACAATGCCGCCGCCAATACGAATGGCTTCTTGCGACACCTGCAAAAATGACAAAATATACGGGCCCAACAGTAAAAACATCAACAATACAAAGTAGGCGATCAGCAATTCACGACGCAAAACCAAACGGCGCCGCTCTTCGGGCACTTCTTTTAATACCGACAAGAATAAAGGAATATTCCCTAGCGGATCCATAACCAAAAACAGCAAAGTGGCGGCTGCAAAAATATCCATATGTTTCTCAATAAAATATTAAATAATTAATCTAAGCGTCGCTGAATAACGACGGAGTGATTCCAACTAGGTGCCGACTCAACATGGGTGGCCCGACCACGTTCTTGGCGAGGCGTCACGTTAAAATGAGTACGGTAGGTGGTACTAAAATGGCTGGCCGAAGAAAATCCACAGGCCATACCCACTTCTACAATAGAACGATCAGTGTCCCGCAACATTTGACGGGCTTTGTCTAACCTCAGTTGTAAATAAAAACGTGAAGGCACACTGTCCAAATGTTTTTTAAATAGGCGCTCCAAGTGCCTCCTCGACAGCCCTACATGATAAGCCAAGTCATCGGGCGACAGCGGCTCTTCTATGTTGGTTTCCATCAAGGTAACAGCCTCAATCAACTTAGGCTGACTAGTGCCAATACGGGCCTTAAGAGGAATTCGTTGTTGGGTATCTTGTGGCCGCATGCGTTCAACTAAGAACCATTCAGACAAATGCACCGCCATGTCTAAATCTTGCTGCTGTGATAGCCACGCCAACATAAGGTCGGTGGTTGAAGCCCCGCCAGCACAGGTCATCAGCTGAGCGTCTTGTTCGAACAGTTGATGGCTCCAAAGCACTTCAGGATAAGTTAGCCGAAGTTTTTCTATGGCAGACCAATGACAACAACTGCGCTTACCGTTAAGCAAACCTGCGTTGGCTAGGGGATGAATACCTGTGCCAACGGCCAGCATCTTCACACCCATCTTAGTTTGCTGAACCAACCAGCGCTCAAACATGGTGTCTGCCTCATTAGGCGTGATCAGGTCGCCAATGATAAACAGAGTATCAACGCCTTCGCTCTCCAAATAAGTCGGTGCTTTACCTAAGTCACACTCACCACCTACGCTCATAAGCTGTAGTTGGTATTTAGTGTACTCTAATACCCGATTTGTATGCAGCAGCAGTTCAGCGATTTGGCCATAATGACTCAAGCTTGTATGGGGCAATAAAAGCAGGCCAACTGTGTGGGAAGTTTGTAACTTAGACATAGGTCGTAAGGATACACTGAATCATTGAGTGAGTGCATAAAAACGTCAGTCACTCCAACAGAAAGGCCGTATTTGTGGCCAGCTACAACACCCACCAACAGCAGAATCCCAACACAAATGGCTTTAATGTCATTTTACCAACAAATAGGGTCGCACTAACTCAACTTACCCCCTAGTGCCGGCCGACAGTTTCTTGAATAATAGAGAAGGTAGGCACAACGTTTATGAACCGACTCTAGGAAATACTGTATGCGCACGTTAACGGATAAAAAAAATATCGCCATTGATTTAGTTTGCGCTTTGATAAGCAAACGCCAAAAGAAGGCTCATTGCGAAACTATGCAGCAATTAGCTCGCGTCTACTTCGCTGAGAGCATCCCTGCAGAACTAATTCAATTTGACACAGACAATTTATACGGTTCATTGTCTAGCTTGTGGGAATGCGCCAAACTACGCCATGGCGACCAAGTTAATATCCGTGTATATAATCCTAATTATGAACAACACCAGTGGTACACCAGCCACACCATTGTAGATATTGTGTGTGATGACAAAGCTTTCCTAGTGTCTTCCATTACTAACGCCTTAGTCCACCTAGGCCATACCATTCATATTACCACTCACCCAGTAGTTGCGATTGAGCGGGATAAAAAAGGCAACGCCACCAACATATCGCCCTTTACAGGTAAGGCCGACATTAACAATTTAGAAGCAGTCATGCGTTTTGAAATTGACCAGCAAAATGACCCGGCAGCAGTGACTAAAATCATTAGCACCCTCACAGACATCATCAGTGACGTACGTTTAGTGGTGGACGATTGGGCCCCTATGCATGACAAGCTAGTGTCTATTATTGATACCTTAGAATCTCAAAACTTGCCTGTTGCAGCAGAAGATATGGCGGAAAATATCGCCTTCTTACGCTGGGTCGCCAATAAGCATTTCACGTTTATTGGCTATCGCTCTTATGATCTCAGGCAAGATGCTGGCACAGGTTTATGTGAGCTCACACCACAAAAGGGCACGGGTTTAGGTAGCTTCCGCGACGATAACTGCAGTGCAGAAAGCCTGCTCCCTAGTACCTTATCACAACACAATTCAGCCTTAGCCTTGCGTAGCAACATGCTAGTAATGACCAAGTCTACCAGCCGTTCCACCGTGCATCGTCCTGTTAACTTTGACTACCTTGGACTTAAACGTTTTGATGACCAAGGTAATGTAATCGGCGAAGAGCGTTTCTTTGGGTTATATTCCTCTGCTGCTTATACCGCGCGCATTGATGAAATTCCCTTACTAAGGCGCAAGGCCCAAGACTTGCGTGAACGTATTGAATTGCTACCCAACAGTCATAAAGGCAAGGCCTTACAACACATCCTCAATTACTACCCACGTGATGAAATGTTACAAGCCAGTGTGGACGAACTTTACCCTATCATCCGTGGTGTATTAGAAACCCAAGAGCGCCATAATTTGCGCCTATTCCTACGCCTGGACACTTTTGGTCGTTTCGCCACAGCGTTGGTTTATGTACCACGAGAGCGTTTTAATACTCAATTACGTATTAAGATGCAGCATATTCTTATGCGTGAATTCAACGGCGCAAGCGTTGATTTTAACGTCATGTTCTCGGAGCAACCTTTAGCTCGCGTGCAGTTAACTGTTCATGGCAAAGACATCCACAACACGCCGTTTGATATTGATGACATAGAACAGCAAATGCGCGACGCTATGCTGGCTTGGAGTGACCACTTACACCACGCCCTTAATAGCAAAAAAGGCGAAGCCAAAGGCAACCAACTATTCAAGCAATATGGCCAAGCCTTTCCACTGGCCTACCAAGAAAACTTTTCTCCACAAGTGGCTGTAATGGACCTAATGCGCTTGCAAAAGATCAGTGCCGATACACCTTTATCTACTTATTTATACCGTTCGTTACATCAAGCCGACCAAGGCCTTAACTTTAAAGTATTTGGGCACGGTCAGGCCAAGGCTTTATCAGATGTGTTACCCATTTTGGAACGCATGGGCGTGAAAGTTATTAACGCACACCCTTATACCATTAAGTCTGACGTTGGCTCAGACCAGTGGATCATTGATTTTGTAATTGAAATTGACCAGCAGATCAACCTTGATGGCGCCAATGTTAAAGAGCGCTTCCAAGAAGCTTTTAGCCAAATTTATACCGGCAGGGTAGCGAACGACCGTTTTAATAGCCTGGTATTGGCGGCCAACTTAACTTGGCAGCAAGTGATTCTGATGCGGGCTATTAGTAGCTACTTATTACAAATTCAAGTGCCATTTAGTCAAACCTACATGCAATCTACCTTGGTACGTAATGCCAGCATTACCCATACCTTAGTGCGTTTGTTTGAGGCTCGCTTTGATCCTGATCATCAGCAATCGCAAGAGGTTATCGATGGCTTACAAGAAGATATCAGCTTAGCCTTGGAACAGGTAAGCAACCTTGACGAAGACCGTATTGTTAAGTATTTCTTAGCTGCTATCATGGCCATGTTACGCACTAACTATTATCAAACGGATAGTACAGGTAGCCACCATGAATACCTTTCCTGCAAATTAGATCCAAGCTTAATTCCAGGTGTACCATTACCCTTACCTAAGTACGAAATCTTCATGTACTCAACTTGGGTGGAAGGCGTACACCTACGTGGTGGCAAGGTTGCCCGCGGTGGCTTACGTTGGTCCGACCGTAAAGAAGACTATCGCACTGAAGTACTGGGCCTGGTAAAAGCACAAATGGTGAAGAATGCCGTTATCGTGCCTTTAGGCGCTAAAGGCGGCTTTGTGTGTAAAAAATTACCACAAACCCAAGACCGAGAAGTACTCATGGCAGAAGTTATACGTAGCTACTCCACGTTTATTCAGGCGTTACTCGACATCACCGACAATATAGTCGACAAAGAAGTGGTCGCCCCTAAACAGGTGGTACGTTACGACGATGATGATCCGTACTTAGTCGTAGCTGCCGACAAAGGCACCGCCACTTTCTCGGACTTAGCTAACTCTATTTCTGAACGCAACAGCTTTTGGCTGGGCGATGCTTTTGCTTCTGGAGGAGCCAATGGCTACGACCATAAGAAGATGGGAATTACCGCCCGTGGTGCCTGGGAATCGGTCAAACGTTTATTCGCCGAGCAAGGCCGCGATTGCCAAACCCAAGATTTCACCGCCGTAGGCGTGGGCGACATGGCTGGGGATGTATTTGGCAACGGTATGCTGTTGTCAGAACACATTTGTTTACAGGCTGCGTTTAACCACTTACATATCTTTATCGACCCTACTCCCAATGCGGCCACATCGTTTGCTGAACGTCAGCGTTTGTTTGTCCTACCGCGTTCTAGCTGGAGCGATTATGACAGCAAACTCATTTCTAAAGGTGGCGGACTATTTGAACGCTCGGCAAAGTCCATCAAACTCAACCCACAAATACAACGAATGATCGGTACCGATGTTAAACAAATGGCGCCTAACGAATTGATCCATGCTTTGCTAAAAATGCCGGCCGATCTTTTTTGGAACGGTGGCATTGGCACTTATGTTAAGGCCAGTACCGAAAGCCATAGCGACATTGGTGACCCTGCCAATGACAATTTGCGGGTCAATGGCAACCAACTTGGCGCCAAAGTCATTGGCGAAGGCGGAAACCTTGGTTTTTCCCAACATGGGCGTATTGAGTTTGCCCAAGCTGGCGGTTACATCAACACCGATGCCATCGACAATTCCGCTGGTGTAGATAGCTCTGATCATGAAGTCAACATTAAAATTCTGCTCAGCCAGCTGGTAGACGCAGGCGACATGACCATTAAGCAACGCAACACCTTGTTGGCCAGCATGACTGATGAAGTCGGTGATCTAGTACTGAGCCATAACTACCATCAAACCTTAGTATTGAGTATTGCTGAAGGCCAAGCATGTGCTCGCCTAAGTGATCATAAGCGCCTGATACACAGCCTAGAGAAACAAGGTCGCCTAAATCGCTCCTTGGAAGGCCTGCCAGATGATGCCAATATGGATGAGCGCGCCCGAGTACAAGCCGGATTAACACGCCCGGAGATTGCGGTGTTGCTGGCCTACAGTAAAATGCGTCTATTTGATGAGCTCATGGCGGCAGACATCGGCAATGACAGCTATTTAGCGCGTAGCCTAGAAGATTACTTCCCCAAAGTTTTAAGTGAAAAATATTCCGCTGCAATGGATTCTCATCCATTACGTAGTGAAATTATTGCTACCCATGTCACCAATCAAATTGGTAACCGTATGGGCGCTACCTTCTGTAATTATTTACAAGAAGAAATGGGCGCTCAGGCGGGTGATATGGCCCGCGCCTTTACCGCAGCCTGCGACATCATAGATGCTCAAAGCCTTTGGAATGAGCTAGATCGAGTCACCTTGATACTAGACTATACGCAGTCTATGGAATTACATAAAAATATTCAGGCCTTATTGGAAGACCTTACCTTGTGGTTATTAAGCCACCACCAAGGCATGCCTATTCAAACCATGGTGGACCAGTATCAAAAGCCCATGGCTGATTATTACGCTGAACTTGCTACTTTGTTGCCCCAAGCTTCCGCTGAGCGTATCAATGAACAATCTGTCCAGCTCACAGCAAACGGTATTGAAGAGAGCATTAGTCGGCGTTTGAGCCAACTCGAGTTTTTATACCACGGTTTAGACGTCACGCAAGTGGCCAACCAATGTGATACCAAAGTGATTACCGCTGCCCAAACTTGGTACGGCTTGTACGAACGTTTCCAAGGTGATTGGCTTAACCAAGCCATTGCTAATTTGCCTAGCCAAGATCCTTGGCAACGCAAAGCACGAGCTAGCCTCAAACAAGAGTTTGAAACCAGCTTAGCCCAGTTAACCGAAACGGTCATTGCCGGCGACCAGAGTGTCGCGTGGGAGCTACGTAACCATGCTTTGATTGAGCGTTGCTTAAGCATCTTTGGTGAACTACAAAGTAATACCAACATCAATTTGGCGATGCTATCGGTAGCGGTGCGAGAAATCGCCAAGCTTAAGACCAGCTGCGCTTAACCATTAACGTGCTTTAAGCAGCCAAAAAACGAAATTTTAGGAATTTTTATGAGCAACACCCCAGTAACACGCGCCCTTTTTGATGACGTTATGGTACCTAACTATGCGCCAGCCCCTGTCATTCCAGTGCGTGGTGAAGGGTCTCGTATTTGGGACCAAAATGACAAAGAATACATCGATTTTGCCGGTGGTATTGCGGTAACTAGCGTGGGCCATTGTCATCCTAAGTTAGTAGCCACGTTAAACGAACAAGGCCAAAAGTTGTGGCATATTGCCAACGTGATGACCAACGAACCTGCCTTACGCTTAGCCAAGAAACTTACCGATGCTACCTTTGCCGATAAAGTATATTTTGCTAACTCTGGTGGCGAAGCCAACGAAGCAGCCTTTAAGTTGGCTCGTCGTTACGCTGTGGACAACTTTGGTGAAGAAAAAAATGAGATCATCGCCTTTGAACAAGCCTTCCACGGCCGTACCCTATTCACCGTAAGTGTAGGTGGCCAACCCAAGTACAGTGCTGGTTTTGGCCCTGCCTTACAAGGTATCACCCACCTACCTTACAACGATATCGCCGCCTTAGAAGCAGCGGTTTCGGCTAAAACCTGTGCCATTGTTATGGAACCACTACAAGGTGAAGGTGGCATCATTAATGCAGACCCGGCCTTTGTTAAGCGCGCCCGTGAACTGTGTGATAAGCACAACGCTTTGTTGGTATTAGACGAAGTTCAAACTGGCGCTGGCCGTTTGGGCACTTTGTACGCTTACCAACAAACTGACATCATGCCAGACATCCTTACCACAGCAAAAGGAATTGGTAATGGTTTCCCTGTTGCCGCTATGTTAACCACTACAAAAGTAGCCAAAAGCCTAGTTGTCGGCACCCACGGCAGCACTTATGGTGGCAACCCATTAGCTTGTTCCATTGCCGAAGCCGTGATCGATATTATCAACACCCCTGAAGTATTAGCAGGTGTTAACGCCAAATTTAGTCGCTTTAAAGCCGGTTTAGAAGCCATTAACTCCCGTGTGCCTTTTTGTGACGAAGTACGTGGTAAAGGTTTGTTAATTGGCTGCGCTCTCAATGACACATACAAAGGCCGCGCTGCTGAATTTCTAAAAGCAGCCCAAGCCAAAGGTTTGTTGGTATTGATTGCCGGCCCTAACGTAATCCGTATGGCGCCGTCTTTGTTAATTCCTGATGCCGACATCGACGCGGGATTAGTGATTTTAGAAGCGGCCATTCGCGACATCACAGGGGCATAAGGCAACGCATGACTGATTTGACAGTAAACAATGAATTGGAAGCACAAACCCTAGAATGGATTGCTACACAGCAGCAGGTCATGCAACAAGACCTGTGGACCTTGGCCGAAATTAACTCCGGCAGCTACAATGTGAAAGGTGTTAACAAGGTGGCAGATACCTTGGCCCAGTGGAGCAAAAAGCTAGATTGCGAGTTAGAATTTATTGATATGCCGCCGCAAGATGTGGTGGATGACCTAGGCCAACTCAATCAAAAGCCTTTAGGCCGCGCCCTACGTTTATTTAAGCGTCCACAGGCACCTACACAGGTATTTTTGTGCGCTCATATGGATACCGTTTTTCCTATTGATCATCCGTTTCAGAAGATCACACAATTGGAAGACGACATTATCAACGGCCCAGGCGTAGCTGATCTAAAAGGTGGCATTGTGGTGATGTTTAAGGCCTTAGAAGCCTTTGAACGCAGCCCATTACAAGATCAATTGGGTTGGGAGATCTTATTTAACCCCGATGAAGAAATCGGTTCACCTAGCTCTTCTAAACTATTTCCCGAAATCGCCAAACGTCATCACTTAGGGTTAATTTACGAACCTTCTTTTGCCGATGGCAATCTAGCCGGTGCCCGTAAAGGCAGTGGTAACTTTGCCGTGGTAACACGGGGTAAAGCCGCCCACGCTGGCCGTGAGCACCATCTGGGTCGCAACGCCATTCGTGCCATGGCAGATTTCACCCGTGCCTTAGATGACCTTAATGGCCAGCAGCAAGGCATTACTATTAATCCAGGTTTTGTACAGGGTGGCGGAGCCGTTAATATCGTGCCCGACACCTGCACGATGCGCTTTAATATTCGTATTGAGCGCAGTGAACAACAAGCCTGGTGTGAAGATCAAATAGCCGCCATTCTAGCCAACATTAACGCCGTTGACGGCATTAGTATTGAGCTGCACGGAGGCTTTGGTCGCCAACCTAAGATTCTAAGCCCTGCTAACCAAGAGTTGTGTAAATTGGTTCAGTCTTGCGGTAAAAGCCTTGGCCTAAAGCTTGAATTTTTACCCACCGGCGGCTGTTGTGATGGCAACAACTTAGCAGCTGCAGGCTTACCCAACATTGACACTTTAGGTGT
>JBLHQO010000035.1:0-13043 GCA_047625285.1 Oceanospirillaceae bacterium | reverse complement strand
ACATTAAGCAATTTTGATCTACTATTAAGTGGTCAGAATTGGTGCAACAAACAACACACCGTATTGGTATTGCCTAGTGCAAGGGTAGCAGCGCAGGCTAAAACCTTAGGCTACAATGTATTGCTTAATAGTGGTAGTGCTAGCAATCAATCTATGTGCGATACTTTGTTGCAGAAAATACCCAAATAAACGCCTTTATAAACCCTACCCAATGGTTATAAAGTGTAGTGATAGCAGGTCTATTAGGCCTTTAAAAAAGGATGCTAACGCAGTGACACAAGACGAGAACAAAACCAACATTAAGATGCCTGAAAGGTCGCCTGGCGAACAGCCATCTACTGAGTCATCGGCCATCAAAGAGCCCCTCACTAAAGCAGCTAGCGCTAAACCGGCTAAGGTTTCTAAGCCTGCGGACCGCGCCAGTGCGGGCAAACCAAAGCAAACCCAACAAGGCCTGTTGTGGCTATTAGTGTTGTTATTAATGGTTGTGGTAGCGGGTTTAGGTTACTGGCAATGGCAGGCACAATCTCAAACAGCGGCCCTTACTACAGACCAAAGTGGGCAATCTAAAAATTTACAGCATTGGCAGCAACAGCAGCAATCTTTGTCACAAAAGTTAGACGACCTAACGGTTGCAAATACGGCCGCGCAGCGCACTATGGATGCCCAGCAAACCGACTTAAAGAATAATCAAGCGCGCATGGATAAAGCCTTAGTTAATGCGTTAGAAACCATGGCTAAAAGCCAATTAGATCAAGGTAAGGTATTGCCCCAGTGGCAGCTGGCGGAAGCCGAATATTTATTACGTTTAGCCAACCAGCGTTTAGCCATGGAGCAAGCTAGCGAGTCTGCTATTGCCTTACTTAAGGCCGCCGACATCATTATTCGAGATAGTGAACAAGTGGGGACTTACGGCATTAGGCGTGCAATCGCTGCAGACTTAGCAGCCCTTACTGCTGTGCCTAGTGTGGATGTAGAAGGCGTATATGCTAGGCTTGCCGCGCTTTCTGGTATGGCTGCCCAGCTTACTTTTATTCCACCTCGCAGTAAGCCTGTGGTGGCTGATAAAACACCCAACGTGACTACCGAAAAAACCCCTGAGGCCGTGCCCAAAGAAGCAGCCGATTGGGCGCAGTCCCTTTGGCAAGGTACTAAAAATGTGGGTGCAAGTGTATGGGGAGAGTTAAAACAGTTGGTTAAGGTGCAGTCCCGCGCTCAAGAACAAGGTCAGCAGTTGCTCACGCCTGCAGCAGAGCTGTTAGTGCGTATGCGTATTGAAATGGCATTAAGCCAAACACAAGTGGCGCTTTTGCGCCGCCAACAAACCATTTACGATCAGTCTTTGGTGGGTGTGAAGCAGCTTTTAACTCAATATTACCGCTCAAGTGATGGTGTGGCCCAAGCGATGCATACACAAATTGACTCCCTTGATAAGGTTAAAGTGTTGGCCAATATGCCCAATATCAGTGGTTCTTTGGTTGCTTTGCAAGGTTTTGTTGCCACCTTGCACAACGCACCAATGCAGCCATTGGCGGGAGAATAGACCATGCGCTTGTTAGTTCTGGTTATTTTGTTGGTATTGCTCGCCGGTGCTGGGATAGGCACGTTAATCAATGTAGACCCAGGCTATGTGTTACTAGCATGGGGCGACACCAGCATAGAAATGAGCATTTGGGTGTTGTTGTTAATCATTGTTTTAGTGTTTGCAGCAATGTCTTTAAGCCTGCGCTTTATTATTGCGTTAAATTTACCTTTTCGGGTGCTAGGCAGCTGGCAAGAGACTAGCCGAATAAAGCGTATGCAGTTGCAAACCAGGCACGGCCTATTGGCCTTGGCAGATGGCCAAAATATGCGCGCAGAAAAGAAGTTTGCAGAACTTGCCCCTATTACAAGCCAGCCTATTGTGGTGCTGCCAGCGCTAGCAACGGCTTTGGGTAGGCAAGGTAAAATAGTTGAAGCACAAAAGGTGCTAAAAAAATTGGTAACAGAGTTTCCGGGTGCTCAACAGCTTGTGCATTTGAAACTGGCCGAAATTGCTTTGTATCAAGGCGATGATGAGCCGGCCCTGCATGCGCTACAAAGCCTGCATAAGCTTAATCCTCTGCATGCAGAAGCTAATCAAATGTTGTTGGATTTGTTGCAACGGCTACAAATGTGGCCACAATTGATTAGCTTATTGCAGGTGGTAGGGAGCAACAGCCAGCTTAGTGCAGAGCAATTAGCGCAACAGCAACAATTGGCCTATGGTCGAGCCTTTAGCGCAAGCCGCAGGCAAGAGGGCAGTGCAGCCAAAAGCAGCCTAGACCAGCTACAAGCATTGTGGAACAAAGCTCCCAACAATATTACAGGTCATGGCCCAAGTATCATCAGTTATGCCAAGGCAATGGCGCGTATTGAAGGCGATTCTGTGACAAACACCGAAGCCTTTATAGAACAAAGTCTTAAACTGCAGTGGTTAGACGAGCTGGTGCTACAGTATGCTCATTTGCCATTAACTGACTTGCAAAAAAGCCTAACAAAGGCCGAAGCTTGGCAAGCTAATGCGAAGCACAGTGCGGCGTTACAGCTCACTTTAGGTCGTCTATGTAGGCGCTTAGAACTGTGGGGTAAAGCACAAGACTACCTACAAGCCAGCATCACCTTGCAGGCAAGCAAAGAAGCGCATGCCGAAATGGCTCGTTTACAGCATAAAATGGGGCATGTTGATGTTGCCTTAGAGCATTATCGCCAAGCTAGCGTATTTTAACGTTGACACTAGCCCCCGCTTGATACAGACTGTCCGTAACCCAGCAAGACCTTCTGTCTGATCAGCTGGGTACGAACCCGGCTAACGTAGCCTAACGACCCCACTAATCTTACTTATCCCCCTGGCGCACACTGACGCCCCCGTACCTATGAATCTAACTGAATTAAAAACAAAAACCATGCCAGAGCTCGTCGAGATTGCCCAGTCTATGGGTCTCGATAACATTGCCCGATCTCGTAAACAAGACTGCATCTTTAGCATTCTGAAGCGTCATGCTAAAAGCGGCGAAGACATCTTCGGCCAAGGTGTATTGGAAATTTTGCAGGATGGCTTTGGTTTCTTGCGCTCAGCAGATGCTTCTTATTTAGCCGGGCCCGATGACATTTATGTGTCGCCAAGCCAGATCCGCCGTTTTAGCCTGCGCACAGGCGACAGTATAGATGGCAAGATTCGCCCACCTAAAGACGGCGAACGTTATTTTGCTTTGCTTAAAGTAAGCAGCATTAACTACGGGCCACCAGAACAAGCTAAACATAAGATGCTGTTCGAAAACCTAACCCCTTTATTCCCCACAGAACGCTTAACCATGGAACTGGGTAACGGTTCTAAGGAAGATTTAACCGCACGTGTGATCGACTTAACCGCACCAATGGGTAAAGGCCAGCGGGCTTTGATAGTGTCTCCGCCAAAAGCGGGTAAAACATTGATGTTGCAAAACATTGCACACTCAATCACCCGTAACAATCCAGATTGTCATTTGATTGTATTGCTAATAGACGAACGTCCAGAAGAAGTAACGGACATGAAGCGTTCAGTCCGTGGCGAAGTGGTTGCTAGTACGTTTGATGAGCCGCCTTCTCGCCACGTTCAAGTGGCTGAAATGGTAGTAGAAAAAGCCAAGCGATTAGTAGAGCACAAAAAAGACGTGGTTATTTTGTTAGACTCCATTACCCGTTTGGCCCGTGCCTACAACACCGTTATCCCTTCCTCTGGTAAGGTATTAACAGGTGGTGTGGACGCCCATGCACTAGAACGCCCTAAGCGTTTCTTTGGCGCCGCGCGTAACATTGAAGAAGGCGGCAGTTTAACTATTATTGCTACTGCATTAACTGAAACCGGCTCTAAGATGGACGAAGTGATCTTTGAAGAATTTAAGGGCACCGGTAACTCAGAAGTTCATTTAGATCGTAAGATCGCAGAACGTCGTGTATTCCCTGCCATTAATATTCGTAAGTCATCTACTCGCCGTGAAGAGTTATTAACCCGCGACGAGGAACTACAGCGTATGTGGATTTTACGTAAGCTGTTGGATCCAATGGAAGATGGCCAAGCCACTGAGTTCTTATTGGACAAGCTTAAAGGCGCCAAGACCAATGAAGAGTTCTTTATGTCAATGAAGCGTCAGTGATAAACACCTAATACCCAATGACACCGCGTAGGTTATGACCATGAAATACAAAGACTTACGTGATTTTATTGCTATGTTAGAAGCTCAAGGTGAGCTGAAGCGTATTACCGTTGAGGTGGATCCTCACCTTGAAATGACCGAAATCTGCGATCGTACCTTGCGCGCAGAAGGCCCCGCGTTATTATTTGAAAACCCCAAAGGTTACGACACTCCCGTATTAGCAAACTTGTTTGGTACTCCCAAGCGAGTAGCCCTTGGTATGGGTGCCGACAGCGTAGCAAGCCTACGTGATGTGGGTCATCTTTTGGCGTCTTTGAAAGAGCCAGAGCCACCCAAAGGCTTTAAAGATGCCTTAGGCAAACTGCCTTTGTATAAGCAAGTGCTTAATATGAGCCCTAAGCTCATCAGCAAACCGCCATGCCAGCAATACGTGATGAGTGGCGACGAAGTAGACCTTTCCAAATTACCTATTCAAACTTGTTGGCCAGAAGACGCAGCGCCGTTGATTACATGGCCTTTGGTGATTACCCGTGGGCCCAATAAAGAACGCCAAAACCTGGGTATTTATCGCCAACAAGTGATCGGCAAAAATCGTTTAATCATGCGCTGGTTGTCCCATCGTGGTGGCGCCTTAGATTTTCGTGAGTGGAAAATTGCTCACCCGGGTGAAAACTTTCCTGTATCGGTAGCCTTAGGGGCAGACCCTGCCACCATTTTAGGTGCGGTAACGCCAGTGCCAGACAGTTTGAGTGAATACGCCTTTGCAGGGTTGTTACGTGGTAGTAAAACAGAAGTAGCCAAATGCCTAACTAATGACTTACAAGTGCCTGCCAGCGCAGAATATATATTAGAAGGCCACATAGCCCCAGATGATATGGCAGACGAAGGCCCCTTTGGTGATCACACGGGTTATTACAACGAAGTGGACAGTTTTCCTGTGTTCACCGTAACGCGTATTACCCACCGCAAAGATCCTATTTATCACAGCACTTACACCGGCCGTCCACCTGATGAACCAGCCGTGTTGGGTGTGGCCCTAAACGAAGTGTTTATTCCTTTGTTGCAAAAACAGTTTCCAGAAATAACCGACTTTTACCTACCGCCAGAAGGTTGTTCCTATCGTATGGCAATAGTCACCATGAAGAAACAGTACCCAGGCCACGCTAAGCGGGTAATGATGGGTGTATGGTCATTCTTGCGGCAATTCATGTACACCAAATTTGTTATTGTTACCGATGATGATGTAAATGCCCGTGATTGGAAAGATGTGATCTGGGCGATCACCACACGTATGGACCCGGCACGAGACACCATGTTGGTAGAAAACACACCCATAGATTATTTGGATTTTGCTTCACCTGTTTCAGGCTTAGGCTCCAAAATGGGTATGGACGCCACCCATAAATGGGAAGGCGAAACCACTCGTGAATGGGGCCGTACCATTATTATGGACGAGTCTGTTAAACAGCGTGTGGATGAACTTTGGGATGAGTTAGGTATTATGCCTAGCGCCACTGACCCGAATTAGGCTGTAATAACCTACAGGTGAACCACAAAGTGTTTTTTGTGACTTGCATCTCATTATTTCGTGTAATAATATTCGTTAACGAACATTTGTGTGGCAGTTTGATGCGTAAGTGCGCTTAGGCTAGATATATTTATGCAATATGAAGTTTTACATCGTGAGCGGTTAAAATATCCAAAGTGTGTTGGTCTGGTGTTTGATCGGTATAGAGATGGTCTGCTTGGCTTAGATGGCCTAATCGAGCGAGGGCCGTACGATCAAATTTAGAGTGGTCGGCAGAGAGGATAACCGTGCTCGAGTTTTTAATGATACTTTGGGCTACGCGCACTTCACGATAGTCATAGTCTAGTAGAGAGCCGTCTTGGTGAATGGCGCTGATGCCGATAATACCAAAATCCATTTTAAATTGGTTGATAAAGTCAGAGGTCTGTTCGCCTACAATACCACCGTCGCGGCTACGCACTTGTCCTCCGGCAATAATCACATTAAAATCTTCTTTGGGTGATAAAATGGCCGCAACATGTAGGTTGTTGGTCACGATTTGTAGCTCTTCGTGATGCAATAGCGCACGAGCAATAGCTTCGGTGGTGGTGCCAATGTTAATGAACAAAGAAGCGCCGTTGGGGATGCAGCTGGCCACATTTTCGGCGATGCGATTTTTAGCCCCCATGTTGAAGCTTAAACGGTCGCTATAATCACTATTTTTTGTGCTGGAGCTACTGCTGGCACCACCGTGATGGCGGCGTACGTGACCTAAATTGGCGAGTTGATTTAAGTCCCTTCGAATGGTTTGAGGCGTCACCATAAAGTGGCTAGTAAGCTGTTCGATGTTGGCAAAGCCACGCTGATTGACAAAATCGACGATAAGTTCATGACGACGGACTTGGGACATTGGTGCTTCCTAGCATAGGTGAAAGATTAACTACACAGCAGTATATTTATAACAGGTTTACAATAACAGGTATGTAAATGAAACAATACATTTTAACCATTGACCAAGGCACAACTAGCTCGCGGTGCATTATTTTTGCTAAAGATGGCAGTGTAGTGAGCTCGGCGCAGTATGAATTTAAACAGCATTATCCAGATAACGGCTGGGTCGAGCATGCGCCACAAGACATTTTAGATACGGTTATCAGGGCTTGCCGCCAATGTTTAACCGACAGCGGCTTACAGGCCGAACAAATAACCTGCGTTGGTATTACTAACCAGCGAGAAACGACTTTAGTGTGGGACCATAAGACGGGAGAAGCCATTTATCCTGCTATTGTTTGGCAAGATCGCCGTACTGCTCAAATGTGTCGAGAGCTTAAACAAGCTGGCCACGAACCGTTGGTTATTGAGCGCACAGGTTTATTGTTAGACCCTTACTTTTCGGCCACTAAGTTGAGTTGGATTTTAGATCATGTGCAGGGTAGCCGTGAGCGAGCAGAAGCGGGGGAACTTCTGTTTGGTACAGTAGACACTTACCTAATGTGGCACTTAAGCCAAGGGCAAATATATGCCACAGATGCCACTAATGCGTCGCGCACTTTATTGTTTAATATTCATGAACAATGTTGGGATCAATCCTTGTTGGAGATATTTAATATCCCCGTAGTCATGTTGCCAGAAGTAAAAGACAGTGCTGCTGATTTTGGCTTTATGGGTGACCATGTTTTGGGCCACCCATTACCAATTTTAGGTGTGGCAGGGGACCAGCAAGCGGCACTCTTTGGGCAAGCTTGCTTCGAGCCTGGTATGGCTAAAAGCACGTACGGTACTGGCTGCTTTTTGATGCTAAATACAGGCGAACAACCTTTGGCCTCTAGTAGTAGGCTACTCACCACGGTGGCGTATCGTTTGAATAATAAACCTGTGTATGCCATCGAAGGCAGTATTTTTGTGGCTGGCGCGGCCATTCAATGGCTCAGAGACGGCTTACAATTGATCAAGGATGCCAGTGAAGCAGGAAAGTTGGCCCAAGAAGTTCCGGTTGATCATGGCGTCTATCTGGTGCCTGCGTTCACTGGCCTTGGTGCGCCTTATTGGGACCCTCAAGCACGGGGCGGTATTTTTGGTTTAACTCGCGATACCGGCATTAAGGAAATCGTTAGCGCAGGATTGCAATCGGTGTGTTATCAAACCAAAGATCTACAAAAGGCTATGGAGCAAGATGGTGTTAGGCCCAAGGTGCTCAGAGTGGATGGTGGTATGGCAGTCAACGATTGGTTCTTATCTCACTTAGCTAATATCTTAGGCGCAGAAGTGGCTCGCCCAACGTGTGTTGAGACCAGTGCGATGGGTGTTGCCTATTTATCTGGCTTGCAGGCGAAGATTTATGAATCTTTAGATGAAATAGCGGAGATGTGGCAATGTGAGCAACTTTTTGCTCCTAAAATTGACAAGCAGTTTCGTGATCAATTGTATGAGGGCTGGTTGGTTGCTGTGTCTAAAATTCAAACCAATGCTAATGAAACCTAACGGGACCTTCTAGGAAAGTGAGTCATGGGCGGTAATTGTTCCTTTTTGAGCAATTGAATTCGTTTTTGTTCTTTTTATTTCCATACTAACCATGATAGGATGACAATTATGTTCAATGCTGATGATGTTTTTTTATTTTACTAACGTTCAATTGGCATACAAAAATAACTAAGGAACATGGATCGACATGCTTGAATTATCAAACGTCAGTAATCCCCCGACCTCGGAAGTGCACTTTGAGAACCTTAACTTAACCTTGCAACGGGGTGTGGTGAATGTTCTTTTAGGGCCCACTTTGTCTGGCAAAACGCCACTCATGAGGCTTATGGCTGGGCTTGACCCGTGTGTTAAGGGCAGTCTGTGTATTGACGGTAAAGACGTCACTGGCACTTCGGTGCAGAAACGTAATGTGGCTATGGTGTATCAACAGTTTATTAATTATCCGTCACTGAGCGTGTATGAAAACATTGCATCACCTTTGCGTATCGCTGGTTTTGGTATAAACGAAATAGAGCAGCGAGTACAGAAGGCAGCTCAGCTGCTTAAACTGACGCCCTATTTGGATTCCTTGCCAAGTAATTTGTCTGGCGGTCAACAACAGCGTACAGCCATTGCCAGAGCGATTGTTAAAGGCGCCGACCTAGTATTGATGGATGAGCCTTTAGGTAACCTCGACTACAAGCTAAGAGAAGAGCTACGTTACGAGCTGCCGCGGATCATTGAACAAAGCAACGCCATTTTTGTGTATGCAACAACAGAACCTTCTGAGGCGCTGCTGTTAAATGGCAACACAGTTACCTTACATAACGGTCAGGTAACACAAAATGGCCCGACCATGGATGTTTATAATCATCCAAGCAGCTTATCCAGTTTACAAACCTTCTCAGATCCACCGGTTAATCACATTCTAGTTCACAAAAAGGGTAGTCATTATTGTGTTGGTGGGGTGCCAGTAATTCCTGTTTCTGCTGCTCATAGTCTCTTATCCGATGGAAGTTATAACCTAGCCCTTAGGCCCTACCATGGTAGCTTAGAACCTCAAGGTGATGGCCACATTTCCCTCAATATGCAGCTCACTAGTAGTGAGTTTACTGGCTCAGAGAGTTTTGTTCATTTTGAGTTTTTTGGTGCGCATTGGAACTTTATAGCGGCGGGTGAAATTACGGCCCCAGTGGGTGAACAGATGACTATCTACGTTAATCCTGCAGATTTTTTTATTTTCAACGAGGCAGGTATTCCTCTTGCCAGTTTAGCGCTGGAGGCGTAGGCAAATGGCAAAGATCGTATTGGAAAATCTGGCTCATGCTTATGGGGCTAATCCTCAGAAAGAGGCTGATTATGCCTTAAAGCGCATTAATTACGTCTGGAATGATGGCGAAGCTTGTGCCTTATTAGGCCCATCGGGTTGCGGCAAGACGACACTATTGAATATTATTTCTGGCCTGCTTGAGCCGTCTGAAGGACGTGTATATTTTGACGACACAGATGTCACACACGTGCCTACGCAAGACAAAAATATTGCCCAAGTATTCCAGTTTCCCGTGGTGTACGACACCATGACGGTGGCTCAAAATCTTGCATTTCCTTTGGTTAATCGTGGCTTCGATAAAGCGAAAATCACGCCGCGAGTTGAAGAAATCTTAGACCTATTAGACTTACGTCATATGGCCAACATAAAAGCCAAGGGTTTAACCGCTGACCAAAAGCAAAAAATATCTTTGGGCCGGGGGTTGGTAAGGCAGGATGTAAATGCCGTGCTTTTTGATGAACCACTAACGGTGATAGACCCTCTCATGAAGTGGGAACTGCGATCACAGCTACGGGCCTTGCAGAAAAAAGTAGGCCAAACCATGATTTATGTTACCCACGATCAGATCGAAGCGCTTACATTTGCCGATCGTATTGCTGTAATGCTGGATGGGGCAATTTTACAGTTTGGCACACCCAAGGAGTTGTTTGAGCGGCCATCCCATACCTTTGTGGGCTACTTTATCGGTTCGCCTGGTATGAACTTCTTTCCTTGTCAAATCAAAAACCATACCGCTACCGTGGTGGGACAGGACATTGAGTTAAAGGAATTTTATGGAGAGCCCATTGGCAAGCTTGAATTAGGTATTAGGCCAGAGTTTGTGAGCTTACATGAACGTGCGAACCGATCAGATGGGCTACCCGTTTCAGTGGAAAGTGTGGAGTACCTTGGGCGTAATAAAATTGTACGCTTGCTAGCAGGCGAATTAAAATTTAGTGCTTTGTTGTCGGAGCGTACAGAACTACCAGACGACCCTGTGGCTTTGTTTGATGTTGACCGCATTTGTATTTACCAAGATTCATTTATCCTAGAAGGGGGGTTAAAGCATGAATAAAACATGGAATAACAAAGCTTGGTGGATGGTTGTTCCGGTTGTGTTGTTAGTGGCTTTTAGTGCCATTATCCCGCTCATGACTGTTGTGAACTACGCCTTTCAGGATACCTTTGGTAATAATGTATTTTATTGGGTGGGTATTGAATGGTTTGAAGACCTAATGAAGTCCGACCGTTTTTTTGATGCTCTACAACGCAACATATTGTTTTCCTGCATTATTTTGGTCATCGAGGTGCCCTTAGGCATCATGATAGCGTTGTCATTGCCTAAGTCGGGCTGGAAAGTTAATGTGTATCTGGTGCTGATGGCGCTGCCACTCCTGATCCCATGGAATGTAGTAGGTACTATTTGGCAGGTGTTTAGTCGTACTGATATTGGATTGTTGGGCAATACATTAGTCAGCTTGGGCTTTGATTATAATTACACTCGCGATGTGCTGGATGCGTGGATCACCATTGTGGCCATGGATGTTTGGCATTGGACTAGTTTGGTGGTGTTGTTGTCCTACTCTGGTTTGGTAGCGATCCCTGAAGCTTACTTTCAAGCTGCGCGTATTGATGGTGCGTCTAAATGGGCGACCTTTCGTTACATTCAATTGCCGAAAATGCGTGGTGTGCTGACCATTGCCATTTTATTACGCTTTATGGATAGCTTCAAAATTTATACCGAGCCAATGGTGCTCACAGGCGGTGGGCCAGGTAATTCAACCACTTTTATGTCTATCGACTTGGTCAAGATGGCTATAGGCCAGTTTGACTTAGGTCCAGCCGCTGCTATGTCATTGGTGTATTTTATGATCATACTGCTGATTTGTTATGCATTTTTTACGGTGGTTACTAACATGGATAAAGCAGATACCAAGACTGGAGGTCAGTCATGAGTCAGATCGGTTTTAGTTTAAAGCCTAAACGCGCCTTTGCTTGGAGTGGTTTAGTGCCGGTGGTGTATATCATGTTACTGATGATCCCTTTGTATTGGTTACTAAACACCAGTTTTAAAACCAACCAAGAAATTTTGGGTGCGTTTACCTTGTGGCCGCAAAACTTCACTTGGGATAATTACATTACGATCTTTACCGAACCCGTATGGCGTGCAGGTTACATCAACTCAATCACTTATGTGGTGCTCAACACGTTGATTTCTCTGGTGGTTGCTTTGCCTGCTGCGTATGCATTTTCTAGGTACAACTTTTTAGGCGATAAGCACCTGTTCTTTTGGTTGCTCACTAATCGAATGGCCCCATCGGCAGTATTTGTGCTGCCCTTCTTTCAGTTATATTCATCGGTTGGGCTCATCGATACTCATATCGCCGTAGCCATTGCCCATACGCTGTTTAACCTGCCATTAGCGGTATGGATTCTGGAAGGCTTTATGTCGGGTATTCCTCGTGAGGTCGACGAAACTGCCTACATTGACGGCTACTCTTTTCCTAAGTTTTTTGTGCGTATTTTCATGCCGCTTATTAAGTCTGGCATTGGTGTGGCGGCGTTCTTTTGTTTCATGTTTTCTTGGGTTGAGCTATTGATCGCACGTACTTTAACCATCACCGAAGCTAAGCCTATTTCTGCCGTACTTACCCGCACTGTGACTGGCGAAGGTGTAGATTGGGGTCTCATTGCGGCGGCAGGTATTTTAACGATAATACCAGGCGCGTTAGTCATTTATTTTGTTCGTAACTACATCGCCAAGGGTTTTGCCCTAGGTCGAGTATAGGAGAATTGGCGATGGACTTATCTTGGATGGCATGGACCACACCCGTGGCTATATTTTTTGTGGTACTGGTGTGTTTGATTGCAGCTATGGGTATATGGGAATATTTTCAGCCAGGTGGCGGGCCAAGGGTAGGCTGGTTGAGGTTTGAAACTACCCGTGGAGACCGATTATTTTTATCCATATTAAGCGCTGGTTTTATAAACTTGGGATGGATAGCCTGGACTGATCAAAGCCTCTGGTGGGCATTAGCATTGTCTGTTTTATGGGCCGTGCTTATATATAGGAAGTGCTGATTAACGAATATATACGATAATTATTGGTATATTTTTACTTAAAAATGTTCGATAACGAGAATTAATCATTGAGTATTTTCTTTATTGGTGTATAAAGGTTGTGAGTGAAAAATTTCCAGATGGTTCCACCATTCGGATTTATTGGGATTAGGGCGTTTTTTAGGCCCTTCCCTTAATTAGTTACCACTGAGCGCAAGCCTTGGTAAAGGTAAAAATAATAAGAGGATAGTTTTTATGAAAATTCTGAAACGTAAACCCTTGGCAGCTTTTGCTGCCTCTGCGGTGCTGATGCTTGGTGCACAAGCGGCAGTGGCAGATATGGCAGCCGCCAAAAAATGGGTAAATGATGAATTCCAACCTTCGACCATTACCAAGCAAGAGCAAATGGACGAAATGGCATGGTTCATCGATGCCGCCAAACCTTTTGAAGGCATGCATATTCGTGTTGCTTCAGAAGGTATTACTACTCATACCTATGAGTCAGCTACACTAGCTAAAGCCTTTGAAGAGATCACTGGCATTAAGGTGACTC
>JBLHQO010000034.1:0-13158 GCA_047625285.1 Oceanospirillaceae bacterium | reverse complement strand
AAGCTGCTGGCTTGGGTATAGATAAAGAATTTGGTGGCGGCATAACGTCGGCCTTCATGGCCCCAGATGGCAATGATGAGGAACATGGGCACCAACATGACTTCCCAAAATACAAAGAAAAGGAATAAATCCAGCGCACTAAACACGCCTACTACACCGGCCAAAGTGAACAGAAAGTTCAGATAAAACAGACCACAACGATGGTTAATTTCATGCCAAGCCGACAATAATGCCACATAACCCAACACCAATGTTAAGCCAATGAGCACTAAACTCAAACCATCAGTGGCCAACAATAAATGAATACCAAAACGTTCAATCCACGGCCAATCCATATGCAGCAGCCAGATTGAAGTAGACAAAGGGCTTGTGCTTTCAAGCCAAAGGCTAGCGTAGAAAATACTGGCCACCGCCAAACTCGCCAAACTAAGCCAACGACTGGCAGCTGCAGATTGGCGCCCCACCAATAAGGCCAATACGCCACCGCCTAACAGGCTGATAATAATGCCAACTAGTTGCATAGTGTCTATTCTCCCATAGCCTTATTCACCTATAACACCTCGATTGCCAACGCCAATACAATGATGGCGGCACTGGCTAAGGTGGCAATATAAAAGCGTAATTGGCCATTTTGTAATTGGCTAAACAGGCCGTGTAAAAAGCGACTTAGCTGTATCACTAGTTTAGGTATCCCATCAATAATGTCGTTACGGTTAACCTGGGCCAAGGTCGTAAACGGGGTGATAAGCAGCCGTTGGTACAGGCCATCGAAACCAAATCCTTGAAACAGGAATTGACGTAATTTTGGCCACTGGGCCAATCGCAAGCCCTGCCACTGATGGCGCACATAGACTTGATAAGCAATACCAATGCCCAACATCGGTAGTCCAATAGCCACCACCAAAGTCCACATGGGTGGATGGCTATTGGGTGAAGCCGGCAGTACCGTGCCTGCGGGTAACACAAACCAACCTGCCACCAACGATAATGCGGCCAAGATCATTAACGGAGGATGAAACTGCCAACCTTTTGGCTCGTGTGGTTGCACTTTTTGAGGGCCAAAAAATACCAAAAACAACAACCGAGATGTGTAGATAGCTGTGATAAATGCGCCTAAAACACCACCTGCCCAAAGCCAAGGGCCATACACAGGTAATTGCCAGCTAGCATTAAGTATGGCTTCCTTACTGAAGAACCCTGATGTGGGCGGCAAGGCCACCAAACAAGCGCTACCAATGACAAAACACCAAAAAGGCACAGGCAATTGACGCCGCAATCCACCCATAGATCGAATGTCTTGCTCATGATGCAGGGCTAATATAATTGAACCTGCAGTCATAAATAACAAAGCTTTGAACAGGGCATGGGTCATCAAGTGAAAAATGCTCTCGCTCCAAGCACCCACTCCTAAGGCAAAAAACATATAGCCAATTTGACTCATGGTCGAGTAAGCAAGTACACGTTTGATATCGGTTTGGTTGAGGGCAGTGAAACCAGAGACCAATAAGGTAAAAAGGCCTATAAACGCCACCGCTAACAAAACATCTGGTGCTTGCAAAAATACCGCATGACTGCGGGCGATAAGATAAACCCCAGCCGTTACCATGGTAGCTGCGTGGATCAAAGCACTCACCGGCGTCGGGCCCGCCATAGCATCTGGCAACCACGTATGTAGTGGCAACTGCGCCGACTTTCCCAAAGCCCCAGCTAATAAAAGGGCAGCAATTAGGGTTGGTCGATTGGCTCCCATCACAAATTGTTCCGGCGCCAAAGCCATGATAGTGGGTAAATCTAAAGTCCCTAATTCACGATACAATAAGAATAAACCGATGGCAAAGGCCGTGTCACCAACTCGGGTCACCACAAAAGCTTTACGGGCGGCATAACCATTAGCTGGATCTTTGTACCAGAAACCAATGAGCAAGAAACTGCACAAACCTACCCCTTCCCAACCCAAAAACAACAGTACTAAGTTGTCCGCCAATACCAGCATTAACATGGCTGCCACAAACAGATTCATATAGGCAAAAAAGCGCTGATAATCCGCATCTTGCCACATGTAACCTGAGGCGTACCAATGAATCAAACTACCAACACCGGTAATAACGAACAACATACTCAAAGACAGGCCGTCTAAGTAGAGCCCAAAACTCACCTCAAGCTCGCCTGCACTGAACCACGGCCACAGTTGTACTTGATAGGATTGAGCTGCGCCAGGGCTATAAAAATCTAACGCCACCCACAGTGTGACCAACGCCGCCATGGCCACTGATCCCACACCAATTAGCCGCGCCAGTGCACGACTACAACGACCATGACCCAACACCAACAGCAAAAAGCCTACTAACGGTAAAAATGGGATAAGCCACAATTGTTGCATCATGTTCTCCTAGCCTCGTAACTGGTTCAATTGATCTACATTGACGCTGTTGTAGTGACGAAACAGTAGCAAAGTAAGCCCCAAACCCACGGCAACTTCTGCCGCGCCCAAGGTAATCACCGCGAGAAACATAATCTGTCCTTCCGCCTGGCCCCATGCGGAGCCTGCGGCAATAAAGGCCAGCCCAGCGGCATTAAGCATGACTTCAATAGAAATCATGATAAACAGCAGGTTACGCCGCACCATAACCCCCACCAGACCTAGGCAAAATAAAATACCCGCTAACACCATGGCATGATCTATGTATTGACTATCCATTTTCTGGCTCCTCCAAGGTACTCGGATTCATGTGAGAAGGCATTTTACGGGCGATATGGAAGGCCCCTATCAGTCCAGATAATAGTAAGAAAGATGACAATTCCACCACCAATACATAAGGACCAAATAGAGCAATACCCACTTCTTTTACCGGTACACCGTGGACTCCATAGGGTTGCAAGGGCTGTTCGCTATGCATACCAAGTAGTAACAAAGTGAGCAATATAGCCGCCAGTATCGAAGGTATGATCCAGCCTCTGGCTGGCAGCCAAGCTGCTTCCAGGGCTGCTGAGCGTTGGCCTTGATTGAGCATCATTACAACGAAGACAAACAGGATCATCACCGCTCCGGCATAAACGATGACCTCCAAAGCAGCCGCAAATGCTGCGCCTAAGAGATAAAAAATAATCGCCAAGGACAAGGACGAAATAATCAAATACAGCAACGCATGCACGGCATTGTGGCGACTAATCATGAGTATAGTGGCCACCACGGTGACCCCACAACTCGCATAAAATACAATGTTGTAGAGGTAGGTCCAGATCATGTTCCTACTCCTGGTAGGTAAGTTAGTATTGATTTATGGCCGTTTATGGCAACAAACTCTTTAGATTAATCGGTTGCGCTTCTTGGTTACCCTCGCCTTTAGCGCGGCCCGATACAGCCTTGCCACACATTTCATAAAAATTATAATCAGGGTGCTTGCCAGGGCCATCAATCAGTAAATGTTCTTTTTCGTAAACCATATTTTGGCGATTATACTCGGCCAGTTCAAAGTCTTGAGTCAGCTGAATAGCATAGGTTGGGCAAGCTTCTTCACATAAACCACAAAACACACAGCGAGAGAAATTAATGCGGAAGTACTCAGCTGACCAACGGCCGGTGTCATCTTCGGTTTTTTGTAACGATATACAATCCGTAGGGCAGGCGCTGGCACATAAATTACAGGCCACACAGCGCTCTTCACCGGTGGGATCTCTGGTAAGTACAATACGGCCCCGAAAACGCGGGGCTAAATAGGGCATTTGCTCTGGGTATTCAACCGTATCGGCTTTGGTGAACGTATGGGAAGCCACCTTCACTAACGTCACTATATTGCTGTAAAAATAATCCCAAACGATATATCCAAGGTGGCCAAGGCCTGTTTTATGTTGCATACAATCCTGACTCCTATATAAGTATTAACGCGGCGGTAATAAGCAAGTTAACTAGCGCTAAAGGCAACATGAATTTCCAGCCAAAGCTCATCAATTGATCATACCTAGGCCGTGGTAACGACCCTCTAATTAAAATCATCAGCAGTACCAAGCTAATGGTTTTTAGCAAAAACCATGCTATAGGCGGTAACCAAGCCGGGCCTAACCAGCCGCCAAAAAACAACACCGTAATCATCGCGGCGCTCATCAGCACACTGACGTATTCACCGATAAAAAACATAGCGAACTTCATGCCCGAATATTCCGTATGAAAACCAGCAGTCAGTTCGTGTTCGGCTTCTGGCAAATCAAAGGGAGTGCGATGGCTTTCGGCAATTGCTGCCATAAAAAAGATAAAGAAACCAATAATTTGGGGCCCAATAAACCAGCCGTCAGCCTGTGCCAACACCAGTTCACGTAAGTTGAAGGTGCCTGCGAGCATCACTACACCCATGAGGGACAGACCCATAAACACTTCATAGCTTACCATCTGGGCCGCCGCCCGCAATCCACCCAGCATGGCGTACTTGTTATCCGAAGCATAAGCACCAAACATTACCGCATAAACTCCCAAAGAGGTCATAGCAAGGAAGAATAACAAGCCAATGTTTAAATCTACCACCCCCACGCCCGGCGCCATGGGAATTACTGCAAATGCCGCCACCACCACAAACATCGCAAAGGCTGGAGCAATAATAAAAATGAGCCGGTCAGCAAAAGGGGGCACCCAATCTTGTTTCATCAACAACTTGATCATGTCAGCAACAATCTGCAAGGTGCCAAAGGGGCCGACCCGGTTGGGGCCATAGCGGTCTTGCCAAATGCCAAGTAAACGCCGCTCAAGCCAGGTGAGTAAGGCCGCACCAAACACTACACACAAAAGGATTAGCACCACATTGAGTAAGCTATTCACTAGAGGGCTCATATCAGGTTGCCTCCTGTGTCACAGCGCTAAGGCTCACTGCTGCAGGTAAATGGCCTACGCTAATGGGTGCCTGATAGTGGCTAGGTAGCAACAGTAAATCCATCGCCATTGAAGCATCCAAAGTTAAAGGCAAGTGCCATTGTGCTTGCGCCAATTCAACACAAACTACTGCCACCCCTGTTAAACCCATCTGTACAGCAGTGTCTGGATGTATGCGAGCGCTGAGGGCGCCAGTACGCTGCCTTAGGGCCTTACTTAAATGACTTGCTTGGTCGCTCCCAAACAAATAACTTTGACTGTGAGCCAGTATTTGCCCCGCACCAATGGTAATGCTAGGAATCAGTGCAGCCGATGTTAAAGGTAGGCTCTGGGTGCCATCAAATAACCTCAGGCCAGCCTCGCCGCCCTTGAGAGGGCCATTGATCTCTTGTTGAAACTTGTTGATAGCTTCGTTGGAATTCCAGCCTGGGCTCCAAACCTGTGGCATTAGCGCACTGGGCAGATTAATGGGCGTGCCCTCCATGGTATAACCCAATGCGGAATCTAAGTCTTCTGGCTGTTTGGCTTCGCTAACGCTCTCATGGGCATGCAGGCTAGTTCGGCCAGACGATCGATGGCTTTGGCGTGGAACCTTCATCCCGGCAACTCGGAAATCAGCGTTTGGTGCGACTTCACTCCAGTTGGCAAACACTCCCCCTTGCTGGGTCACCAAATCGCACAAGTGATCAAACTTTGTACAACTGGCCAGTTGCGTGACGGCCGCACTGCGGGTTCCATTTTGGCTCACCATACGCGCTAAACTAGCCAAGCTGCGCCACGCACTTGGTCGTCCCTGCTTGTCATGGACTGCAAAGAAACGTTGGGCGCGGCCCTCGTTATTCACATAAGTGCCTTCGGTTTCAAACGCACTGGCGCAGGCGATCACTACATCGGCTTTGTCACTGGTGGCACTAGGTAACTGATCCAGTACAATCAAATGACGCAAGTCCCTACATACGGCCTCGGCCTCAGTGGACAAGGCAAACAGATCAGCTTGTAAAACGATGAGAGCACTGGCTGTAGTTTGTTGCTGCAAGCGAAGTCTTAAATCACCCTCGTGCTTAGCGTCCTCATTGAGCAAACCCAAACCCATACTGTTAGCCGCATCCAAACAATAACTTAACCAAGCATCGGTACCGCTATGACGACCCAAAGCCAAGGCTAATTGAGCAGCCCTATCGATTAACTCAGGACTCTGACTACTGGCACCACTGATCACCAGTGGACGTTTAGCACCAGCCAACAAGGCTAGGCTTTGTTGCACTTGGCTCTGCAGCTGGGCAGATAATCCCGCAGTATCGAGCTTGCCATCAATAGCACTAGTTAAGGCACGCGCATAATCACACATGTCAGCCGGGGTGAGCTGCAAACATAGGCTACTAATGTCATCCAAATCGGTGGTGGCACTGGTGACGCTAATAATAGGGCTGAGTTGTTTTTGTGTATGAATACGTACCGGCTCATCTTGCCACTTGGGAATACCAATAGCAGCAGCTTTGGCAAAACCTAAGTTGCGGCTAGCTTGGCGCACACTCAAGGCCATAAGTGGTGCCGTATGCAATAGGTCTTCGCCTAAAATAACAATAGCATCGGCTTGCTCAATTTTCTTTAGACTCGGGGTATAAATGTCTGCTTGGGTTAATACATGCTGCACTTGAGCTTGAATAGCAGCTTGCCCCGCATTATGTCCAGCGTAGAAATTAGCCTTGCCGACCAAACTTTGTAAAGCAAAATTTTCTTCCACAGAGGCCCGCGGCGAACCCAAACCAAAGACGTTTTCGGCACCTAATTCATTGATGATTTGGGCCACATAGTCTAGCCCGTCGGCGCTATCACACGTCACTTTTTGACTCTCACCCATCGGCTGTACTTGGACTTGAGACAACGCTTGATCGCTATTGCTATGGGCAAAACCATAGCGGCCTTTATCACAGATAAAATAGCCATTCACTTGGCTATGGTAGCGATTAGTGACCCGCTTCACCCGCCCTTCGCGCTCACCTACGGACAAATTACAGCCGAGGCTGCAGTGGCTACATATACTGGGGGCCGATTGCAAATCCCACTTACGAGTGTAACTGTCACTCAAAACTTTGTCGTAAAATACACCCGTGGGGCAGACTTCAGCCAAATTTCCACTAAAGTGACTAGTTAAGCAACCGTCTTCATGACGCCCAAAATACACGTTGTCTTTGCTACCAAGCGCCACCAAATCATCACCACCGGCGTAATCTTTGTAAAATCTCACACAGCGATAGCAGGTAATACAACGATTCATTTCATGGCCAACGCAAGGGCCCAAATTTTGGTTGTGATAGGTCTTTTTAGTTCCTTTATAACGTCTTTGGGTGTGTCCAGATTGCAACGTCATGTCTTGCAAATGGCACTCGCCGCCCTCCTCACATACGGGGCAGTCATGGGGGTGATTGGCCATGGTAACTTCAATACATTGCTTGCGAAATTCGCTGGCCATAGGGGCCGAGAGACTCACACGCATGCCCTCGGCCACCGGCGTCATACAAGCCATGACCATACGGCCGCGCTGGTCCTCTTCACCTTGATACAGCTGCACCGCACATTGACGGCACGAGCCAACTGAACCTAAGGCTGGGTGCCAACAAAAATAGGGCAGGTCTTTGTCTAATCCAAGGCAGGCTTCTAGCAAATTACCACCGGCCTTAACTTGGTAGGCAGAGCCGTCAACGTAGATGGTGACAAGATCATTTGTTATGGCATTCATATAAACCTAGCCTCTTTCTCTAACCCGGCATCCGCCTTAGGTGAATTACCGTGGGGGCAACATCCCTGCTCGATATGGGCTACAAAATCTTCGTGAAAGTACTTAAGAGCACTTTGCAACGGCTCCGCAGCACCCGGTGCCAAGGCACAGAAAGTGTTGCCAATACCGATGAACCCACACAGTTCTAATAGACGTTCAAGGTCTTCGTGCTGGCCACGGCCTGCCTCTAGGTCAGTCAGAATTTGTCTAATAAAAGGTAAGCCGTCGCGACAAGGGGTGCACCAGCCGCAGGATTCTTGGGCAAAGAATTGAATCAAATTAAGGACCATGCCCACTACGCAGGTTTGATCATCGAGCAAGATCATAGTGCCGGTGCCCATGCGACTGCCAGCTTGTTGAATGGTGCCATAGTCCATGGCCAAATCTAAGTGATCTAGCGTGAGGAAATCCGTAGAACCACCACCAGGTAAAAAACCTCGCAATTGAACTCCGTCCTGCATGCCCCCAGCTAGGGCAATGATATCGGCCACCTTGGTGCCAATAGGCAATTCCCAGCAGCCTGGATTGTTGACCCGGCCACTAACTCCATAAATTTTGGTGCCATTGTCATCACCTAGGCCTAAGTTGGCGAACCAATCAATGCCGTGATACATAATATGTGGCAAATTGCATAAGGTTTCGGCGTTATTTACCACCGTAGGGCGACCAAATAAACCACTGACCTGGGGAAAAGGTGGCTTAGAGCGTGGGATGGCACGTTTACCTTCAAGGGCGTTAATAAGAGCGGTTTCTTCACCACAAATGTAGCGGCCGGCGCTGGTATGCAACAACATTGTTAAACTGAAACCTGCCTCATTGAGCTGTTCTCCCAACAAACCAGCAGCTTGAGCCTCATCAATGGCATGCTGTAAGCGCTCAGCGCATAGGTCGTAGTCGGCACGCAGAAAAATAAACGCCGTGTGTGCCTGTATTGCATAAGCGGCTATGGCCAAGCCTTCAATCAGTTGGTGAGGATCATGTTCCATTAACCAGCGGTCTTTAAAGGTGCCAGGCTCCATTTCATCAGCATTACAAATAACATAACGTTGGCCTGGCAATTTTTCCAGTGGGGGTACAAAACTCCATTTTAATCCAGCCGAAAAACCCGCTCCTCCACGGCCCCGGAGATTGGCACTTTTAACCCAATCCACCACCTCACTGGGGCTCATTGACAAAGCTTTGGCCAGCCCCTGATAGCCATAATTTGATTGATATTCGGCGAGGCTAGTGACACTGCCATCGGCTTTGATATGTTGGCTTAAGGGTTGGTTAATACGCTGATTCATGGCTTGGCTATCGGTCATGAGGACTTCTCCCGCGCCTGACGAGCTAGCTGAATGAGTGATGCCGGGGTAAGTTGGTGTGCACGTTGATCGCCCACCATCGCCACGGGTGCGTGATCGCAAGCCCCTAAACAGGGTGTCGGCAAAAGAGTCAAAGTACCATCAGCGGTCGTTTCACCCAAGGCAATGTTTAATTCTTCGGTGAGGGCTTGGGCCAAACCTTGATAACCCATAATCCAACAACTCACACTGTCGCAGAGAGAAATGACTGTTTTACCTACAGGCTGGCGATAAATCTTATTGTAAAATGTGGCCACAGACTCCACTTCATCAGGGCTCATGTGTAGCCGTTGGGCAACGGCCTTTAACTTACCGTCAGACACCCAACCTTGCTGTTGTTGAACAATTTTCAGAGCCTCAATGGTAGCCGCTTGAGGATGCGGATAATGATGTATTTGCACAGTAATAGCCGCCTCCTCATACTCGTTAAGGGGCTCAATCTGAAGCCGCCAATCGGCGCAATTGGCGGCGGCATCGGTGGCTATAATCGGTGTCATAATTACTCCTTAACGGTCCACGTCGGCCATAACGAAATCGATACTGGCAATGATCGCTATCATGTCAGCCACCATCATGCCGCGACTCATGGTTGGAATCATTTGTAGGTGGGCAAAGGATGGTGTACGAATGCGTGTACGGTAGGAAGTGGTGCTGCCATCACTGACTAAGTAATAACTATTTAAACCTTTGGTGGCTTCAATAGGCACACACACTTCCCCTGCCGGTATAGCTGGGCCCCAAGTGGAATGAACAAAATGATGAATCAAAGTTTCAATATCTTGCATGGTACGCTCTTTCGGCGGCGGTGTGGTAAGCGCATGATCTGCCTTGTAGGGGCCTTCTGGCATATGGTCTACGCACTGTTGAATAATGCGTAGGCTTTGGTGAATTTCCTGTAACCGCACCATGGCTCTATCATAACAATCGCCATTACTGCCTAATGGAATATCGAACTCAAAATTTTCGTAACCGCTATAAGGCATGCGCTTACGCATATCCCAATCGTAACCCGTGGCCCGTAAACCGCCGCCGGTGACGCCCCAATCAATAGCTTCCTCACTGGTGTACCGGCCCACACCCACAGTGCGCTGCTTGATAATGCGATTATCCATCACCATTTTTTGGTACTCATCTAAGCGTTTAGGCATGCGTACTAAAAACTCTCTCATCATCACATCCCAACCTTGGGGGAGGTCTTGTGCAACGCCACCAATACGGAACCAGCTGGGGTGCATGCGGCCGCCGGTGATGGCTTCGATGATACCAAAGAGCATTTCTCGGTCGGCAAAAATATAAAAAATAGGCGACATTTGGCCAAGGTCCTGGGCAAATGTACCAAAAAACAAGAAGTGGCTTTGAATACGGAAACATTCGCACAGCATCACGCGAATGGTTTCCACCCTCTGCGACACCTGGATACCGGCTAGTTTTTCCACCCCCAAGACATAGGGCAAGTTATTCATTACCCCACCTAGGTAATCAATGCGGTCGGTGTAAGGCATGTAAGTGTGCCAGGCTTGACGCTCACCCATCTTTTCCGCACCACGATGGTGATAACCTATGTCGGCCACTGCATCTACCACTTCTTCACCATTGAGCTGCACTGCTACGCGGAACACACCATGCACACTTGGGTGGTTAGGCCCCATGTTGAGAAACATATAATCAGTGTTTTTGCCTTCGCGTTTCATACCCCATTGTTCCGGCACAAAACGTAAGGCTTCTTGCTCTTCGTCTTGCATTTGCTCGTCAAGGCTAAACGGCTCCATTTCTGTAGCGCGGGCCGGATGCTCCTTGCGCAGTGGGTGGCCCTTCCAGGTGGGTGGAATGATGAGGGGGTATAAATTAGGGTGGCCAACAAAATCAATGCCAAACATGTCGTGGCACTCTCGTTCGTACCAATTGGCGTTGGGCCACAAATCACATTGACTGTCGATACGCAGTTGGTCGTCCATTAGCGCCACCTTAATGCGCAAAAAGGCGTTGCCAGTTAGGCTTAATAGCTGATACACCACGGTAAAGTCACTGGCGGGCTGGCCTTCTCGATGAGTGCGCACACGTTCATCAATGGCGCTGAGGTCATATAACATGGCGTAGCTAGGTTGTAGCTTGTGCTTGCAGTAATGTAACAGAGCACCTACATGGCTGGCATCTACCCAGATGCTGGGAATACCATCAGCAGTAGTTTGTTCAATCAAAGGATGAGGAAATTGTTGTTGTAACAAAAGTACAAGGTCAGCATCACCCAAGGCACAGGTGTTAGACTGAATCAAAGGTGCAATCATGGTGGTTAAACCCGATCCGGATTAGGTAAATGTGTCATGCGCATACGTTCTGGTGTATGGAGATCACGTTGCGAAGGCATGGAAGGTTTTTCTACACCGCCTGGCCCTAGTACCCAGCTCAAAGGGCGGTTTTCTTGTCGAATTGCACCTTGTAGCAACATTAAGCCTTGCAACAGTGCTTCTGGCCGAGGTGGACAGCCAGGCACATACACATCTACGGGGAGGAATTTATCAACGCCCTGTACCACACTATAAATGTCATACAATCCGCCTGAATTGGCGCAGGAGCCCATGGAAATAACCCATTTAGGTTCTAGAAGTTGCTCATAGAGACGTTGAATGACTGGTGCCATTTTTCGAAACACAGTGCCAGAGATCACCATTACATCGGCTTGGCGGGGGGTGGCGCGGATTACTTCTGCACCAAAACGGCCGATATCATGGCGCGACGTAAAAGCGGTTGCCATTTCTACATAACAACAGGAAAGGCCAAAATTAAAAGGCCAAAGGGAATTACTTTGGCCCCATGCGACTAGGTCTTTAACCTTGCCTAACACCAAGCTTTCTTCCACTGACTTTGCAAAACTCTCATCTTGCGATGCAATAAGGTTAGCACCATAGGCGCCAGATTTTAACTGCGGCACAACAACCCCAATGACTCCTCAAGAGCCGGTTATTATTCTAATACACGTTGGGTGCCGGTGGCCTACAATTAAAAATCCAGCAATTAACGAGCGTCCAAGTTTCGCAAATCAAGTTTTTGTCGGCTAGTGCGCCAGTCCAGTGCGCCTAGGCGCCACAGGTAAATGAGGGCTGCAAACAAAATCAGTATAAAGATCAGTGCTTCACTAAAACCTAACCAGCCGGTTTCCTTAACGGCCACAGCCCAAGCAAAAAGAAACACCACCTCTAAATCAAAGATGACGAAGAAAATGGCAAACAAGTAAAAAGGAATAGGCATACGAAAATGGGTAGAACCAACGGGAACAATACCGCACTCATAGGGTTCGTTAACCGCCCGCGACACTCTTTTACCACCCAGCAAAGCTGGCAGCGTCAGCATCAACACAATCAGGCCAACCACCATTACCAAAAACAGTGCCAAGGGCCAAATGTGGCTAATTAACTCCTCTCCATAGGTCATATTTGCTGCCTTTCACCAAAAGTAGAGACAAAAACCTCACAATTTATGGGGAAAATCATTATTTTTCAACTAGCTAAATAACGACAACCACAATCACAAAAACATGCTAAATAGTATAGAAGGAAAAAATACTATTTTGCAACTTATTCGTAATATTCCTATGATTATTATAATTTAATCTTTCAAAACAAAGGCTTATGGTATTTATGAAAAGGGGCCACTTAATCAATGAAATTGACTAACAGCAAAAAGTGGCGTAATACTAAACCCACTGCCATTGATTTATCACGTGGGAGCAACTCAAAGAAGGAGTTTTCTTACATGCTAAACTCAATCAATATTAAAGACTTCATGTCAGTCAAACCACTTACCTTCACTCCCGACACTCACATTATGGATGCTATTCATGAAATGTTAGTTCGCAAAGTAACGGGTGGCACTGTGTTGGATGAACAAGGTCGAGTTGTGGGAATTATTTCAGAATTAGATCTACTAAGTAAGCTAGAACAAATAGCTTACTACCAAGAAGGTGACGCCTGTATTGGTGATCTAATGTGCACCACAGTAGACTCGCTACCCGCAGCAACCACATTATTTGAAGCAGCGCGTATTTTAACAAAATATAATCGTCGGCGTATGCCCGTGGTTGAAGACGGCCGATTTGTTGGCCAAATTAGCTGCCGTAGTATCTTACAAGCATTTAAAGACTCTATGTTGGCCCATGACAAAAATGAGGATTAGCAGAGTCT
>JBLHQO010000033.1:0-13416 GCA_047625285.1 Oceanospirillaceae bacterium | reverse complement strand
AACTTGCAGAGCTTGGGCAGGATTTTTCTGTAGCTCTAGAAGACCTGTTGAGCTTATTACACCAAGTGGCTATTTGTCAGGTATTACCTGATGCCCCTGTTTCGGTGCAATTCGATAAAGCTAAGGTATTGGATTTAGCTCAAAATATAAGCCCAGCAGACGTACAGTTATTCTATCAAATGGGTGTTATGGCCCGTAAAGACCTAGAAGCCGCACCTGATTTACAAGCTGGGTTTGAAATGGCCTTGTTACGTATGCTCGCCTTTAGGCCGCAGCAACATGCCAGCCAAATGCACACCGTGGCGGTAGAGCCCCAGCAACAATTAGAGCCTCAACTGGAACCTCAGCCACAAGTATTGCTAACGCCGCCGGAAGCAAAGCCAATCATAGCGCCAGCCCAAGCCCAGTCACTGCAAGAGCCATCAGCGCAAAAAGAACCATCAGCGCAACAAGAGCCATCAGCGCAAAAAGAGCCATCAGTGCATAAAAAGTCACCGGAACTTGAAGTCCAAGTCCAAAGACCTACCGTACCTGAATCAGTAGTACCCCCTGTAGTGGAATCACCACCTTGGGACGAGTCTCCTGTTCAGGAAATAGCAGAACAGGTGCAGCAACAAGTTCCTGAACCGCTACAGCAAGAACCAGAACAAACGCAGCAACAAGTTCCAACGTCAATTCATCAAGAAGTGCCCGCAGTAGTAGCGCAATCAACCCCAGAAAAGCACCGTAATGATTGGGCCTTAGCCGATTTAAACGAAAACAACTGGATTCAGGTGTTTAACGACCTTAACTTATCGGGCATGACCCACGGTATTGCCGCTAATATGGTGTTTTCTCAACGACAAGGCACACAGCTGTATTTTACCTTGGAACAAGGCCATAGCAGCATGCTCAACGAAACCCATCAGGGCCGTATTCGTATGGCCTTGGAAGAACTTTTTGGTGGTGATCTACAGTTGGTTATAGACATTGGTCAAACTCAAACGGAAACCCCCTTTGCTAACCGTCAAAGGCGAGAAAAAGAGCATCAAGATCAAGCCATAGCGTCATTACAAAATGACCCTAATGTAGCTAGTTTAACCACGGCTTTTAATGGCCAGCTAGACATCAATAGCGTATTAGCTGTTAACCCAATTGAAAATTGAAAAACTTAGACTAAATTACTGAGAAATAAATATGTTAAAAGGTGGCATGGGCAATATCATGAAACAAGCCCAAAAAATGCAAGAACAAATGCAACAAGCGCAGGCAGACTTAGCCAAAGCAGAGTTTATTGGCTCTTCTGGTGCTGGTTTAGTGCAAGTAGTGATGACAGGGCGTCATGATGTGAAACGGGTACAACTGGACGATTCGCTGTTGTCAGAAGACAAGGAAATGTTAGAAGACTTGCTGGCGGCCGCAGTTAATGATGCTGTACGTAAAGTAGAGCAGGCCAGTCAAAGTAATATGTCAGATATGACCGCTGGCATGGGTATGCCTGCCGGTTTTAAAATGCCGTTTTAATCAATTGAGGCCTTAAAGCCTCAAACTACAGGTTTAATATTCATGTCATTTAGCCCCCTTATTGATGATCTTATTGAGTCTCTTAAGTGTTTGCCAGGTGTAGGCCGTAAATCGGCCCAGCGTATGGCATTGCATATCTTAGAGCGCAACCGTGGAGGTGGGGCGGTGCTAGCGCAAAGCATAAGCCGTGCGCTTGATAGAGTGGGTAGCTGTGAACTATGCAGAACCCATAGTGAAACACCCGTGTGCCGACTGTGTAGCAACTCAGAACGTGACACTAGTATTTTGTGTATTGTAGAAACGCCAGCCGATGTTTTGGCTATTGAGCAAGGCGCAGGTTTTGGGGGTTTGTACTTTGTACTCATGGGCCACCTTTCTCCAATGGATGGTATTGGGCCCAACGAACTTGGGTTAGACGTGTTAATTTCACGTCTAAACGATGAGAGTCATGAGAGTAATGAACATATAACCGAAGTTATCATTGCCACCAACCCCACTATAGAGGGCAATGCAACTGCCCATTTTATTCACCAATTAATTCGTCAGCAGTTAGATACCCAAGCTATTAATGTTACACGCATAGCCCATGGAGTACCCATCGGCGGGGAACTAGAGTATGTCGATAGCGGCACTTTGGCCCACGCCTTTGCCGGACGCAAGAGTTACACCTAATTATGTCACTTGTTTACCAATATATTGATACCAATGAAGGCCTTAAACTGGCTTGCCAACAACTCATACAAGCCCCAGCCGTTGCGGTAGATACGGAGTTTGTGAGGGTAGACACCTTTTACCCTATTCCAGGCCTGGTGCAACTGGCAGCAGCAGGGGAAACCTTTCTAGTAGACCCATTAACCATTGACGATTGGCAGCCTCTACAAACGTTATTAACAGACCCAGACACCCTTAAAGTCATGCACGCTTGTAGTGAAGATTTAGAGTTGTTCCAACATTGGCTTGAATTGCGCCCAACACCCATGGCAGATACACAAATTGCCGCCGCTTTTGTAGACATGGGGTTGTCGCCTGGTTATCAAAGTTTGGTATTGGATTTGTTGGGTGAAACGGTAGACAAAGGTGAAACTCGTTCCGATTGGCTACAGCGGCCGTTACGAGATTCTCAATGCCATTATGCAGCCATGGATGTAGCTCACTTAATGCAGTGTTACGACATGTTAGCGCAACGCCTAAAAGACAAAGGCGTGTGGCAGTGGTTTTTGGAAGACATGCAGCGTTTAGCTCAACCTAAAGTACCTATTGCCCCAGAAATGGCCTATACCCAAATGAAGAATGCATGGCGTTTACAGGGAAAATCTGTAGGCCGTTTACGTGCTTTAGCTGCCTGGCGAGAAGGCGTGGCCCGTAGCGAGAACAGGCCAAAGAATTTTGTAGTCAAAGACAGTAGCCTCATTGAAATGGCCCGTACCAATCCTGTGGATTTAAATGAAATCGGCCAGTGTCAGGACGTGCGCCCAAGTAGTTTAAGGCGTTATGGAAAACAATGGTTGTCTATTATGCTGGCATCATCAGAAGTGTTGCCAGGGGTGCAGCAGCCTTTGTCTAAACATGAAAATGCTAACTACAAACGTTTGCATAAAGTAGTGACAGACCAGGCCGAAAAGGCAGGTATACAAGTGCAATTAATGGGCC
Organism: Oceanospirillaceae bacterium; assembly: GCA_047625285.1. Taxonomy (GTDB): domain Bacteria; phylum Pseudomonadota; class Gammaproteobacteria; order Pseudomonadales; family Balneatricaceae; genus Njordibacter. Next base: position 10,263 of record JBLHQO010000033.1, on the reverse strand, counting down.
GTAAAAAAGAACTATTAGAACTATTTGAAGGGCTACGAAAAAAACAGCCGTTTACCTTACCTAATAGCTGGAATGGGTGGAGGGCAGGGTTCCTTGCAGAGGCTGTTGCCAGCGAATATAACCAGATACAAGAGGCGCCGTAATGAGCCAGAAGCGTATTATTTGCTCAATTTACCGCAGCAAAAAGAAAGACGAAATGTACCTGTATGTGGATAAAGCCAAAGCCTTAAGCTTAGTGCCAGAAGCCTTGTTATCTATATTTGGTAAGCCCGAGCACCGCATGGATATGTTGCTTACGGCTGACAAAAAATTTGCCAGAGCTAATGCAGAAGATATATTGTCTGATATTGATGAGAAGGGTTACTATTTACAAATGCCTCCAGTACGTGAAAGATACATGCTAGATCTGTATAAAACCCCGGTTAACCCCACCTACTAATTACCATTGATAAGGTAGACCTTATGGCCGATTCCACACAAACAGGATTTTGGAAAACAACCGCACCCAAAGAAATGACTAGTGAGCAATGGGAATCCCTTTGTGACGGTTGTGGGCGTTGTTGTTTACAAAAATTAATTGAAGACGACCTGCCTTTGATGTATCACACTAGTGTGGCGTGCCGATACCTTGATCTTAAGTCTTGCAAGTGTAGCGTGTATGAAACGCGCCAAGATAAAGTGTCTGACTGCACTTTGGTTACACCTGATACCGTAGCAGAGTACAACTGGTTACCCGAAACATGTGGCTATAGGCGAGTGGATGCAGGTAAAGACTTACCTGATTGGCATCCACTAGTGACGGGGGATCCAAAATCCACCGTAAAAGCGGGCATGACAGTGCGTAAATGGGCCGTGTCAGAGGCTAAAGTTCCGGAGAGTCGTTGGGGCGAACACATCATTGAAATCCAGCAGCTTGGTGAGTAAAGTGGGTTGTTTGCACTTAGTGCAGTAGCCTTAGATTGTGTTAAGGTAAGTAAGATAAATATAATAATTGGGTTTGAATCTATGTTCAAGTTTCATATTACACCCCGCGTCAGTACGGCGTTTTTCGTCATCATTATGGCCGTTAGTCAGCCAACCATGAGCCAAGCACTATCCAACCAGATGGATATTCGTGTGTTGATTGATGTGTCTGGCAGTATGAAAAAAACAGATCCTAATAACTTACGTATTCCAGCTTTGCAAGTATTAACTCAAGTGCTACCCACCGGCAGCAAAGCGGGTGTTTGGCAGTTTTCAAATACCCCTAAAGTGATTGTTCCTCACGGTGTTATAGATGCCCAATGGCAGCAGCAAGCATCTGTCGCAGCGCAAAATATCTCATCCACGGGTCAATTTACCGACATAGGGGCGGCCCTTAAAGTGGCGTCATTCAGCGCTCAAGACCAGGCACAAGGCAGGCAGTTGCATGTGATATTGTTAACTGACGGTATGGTTGATGTGAGCAAAGATGTTGCAGAGAATAAACGCGCTCGCAGAGCATTACTAGAACCTATATTACAACAATACATTGATGCCGGTGCCCGTGTACACACCATTGGTTTATCTCATGAAGCTGATGAGGCTACGCTAAGCGCAATGGCTCAACGTACAGATGGCTTGTTTGAAGTGGCGGTTCATGCAGATCAGCTACTCGATATATTCTTAAGGGCGCTGGACAATACGGTGATCACCCAGCAAGTCCCTGTTAAGTTCTCTGAACAATCGTTCTTAGTGCAGCAGGGCGTTGAGTCCATGACCATTGTGGTGGAGAAAAATGGTGATGAGCAGATAAAGCTTAAGGACGGAAAACAACGTATTTTAGGACAACAGCAAACCCTAACTAACCAACAATGGCAATCATCATCAACCCATGATGTGATTATAATTAAAAATCCAACGCCAGGAACATGGGCCTTAATCAGTGATACAGCCACTTTGAAACGTATCAATGTAGTGGGGCAGTTACAAATTTTACTGCAGCAAAGCCACCAAAATATAAAGGTAGGCCAGCGCAGTTACTTAGACGTACAACTGGCCAACGAAAAAGGTCACCTCTTATCGGCAGAACAGCTTCAAGGTTTTCAGCTTGAGGTGACCATGAATCATGCTAATAAAGAGGTCTTTAAACAACAGCAAGTGTTTGTAGAAGATGAAAAAACCCGCATGCACTTACCGGTGCTTAATGACCCTGGTATGTATGACCTCACTATATCAGTCACTAACGGTGAGCTAATGCGTACTATTAACCGTAGCCTTAGGGTACATCCTTTAGTGGTGATCCAACAAATAGTGGCTACTAAACAAAACACCACCAGTGTGCCAGTTACACAAGAGTTGGCTGTAATTACTGAAACATCGTCTAACCCGGTAAGTCTAACTGACACGCTGGTAGTCAGTAACGAGACCGCGTCCCCAGAACTACAAGCGCTTATGGAAGGGCAGAACACTACCGTGGTGGCAGCTGAACCCCCTGCACCAGAGACTGCCACGAGTCAGGTTGCCAATTTGGTTAACAAATTAAAAAACAAAGTCATCAGTCCTATAAAAACAACCCTAGTAACACCTGAAGCGGCAGTAAAAGAAAATACTGGTAATACTCAAACTAGCCAGCCAGAAGCCACCAGTTCTGTTTATTGGCGTTGGTTGTTCGTTGGTGGGGCAGGCTTAGTGTTGTTGCTTTTATTAGTTATTTTGCGTAGAACATCTAAATCAGTCAGATGAATTCAACATTACGTCTAGACTATATATGGTTAATAACGGGTTTGAAGTATAAACCCCCTGATGTGGAGAGCATATTTGCGGCGTAGTCTGTTGGTCACGGTGACTAATTATCTGGGTTCCACTCAGTTTTATTTAACGATAACTCACCAAAGAATACTCATTGTTGTACTCACTCTGGCATTTCTGAGCCTGGTAGTGGGTAATAGTGTGCTGGTGTGGTTAGGCACTTATCAAAGTAACATTCTTAAGCAGGCTGAAACGTGGCGTTTAGCACATGTTCGATCCAGCGATCAGATACTAAAGTTACAAACAAGTGTTACAAAATCATTGCTTCCCTCTACAGGTATGACTGTAAAAGCTGGTGATTTTCAACAACTTCTTAAAATTGCACCGGTAGTAGCGGCTTCATTAGAGCAGTTACAAACTAAGGCAAAACACGACCATTTCACTATACAAGCACTAGAGCGCAACTTAAGTGAGCTAACTCGCTCTCGATACGAGGTGAGCCAACAGCTATTACAGTACACCCAAAAATCATCTGCCCTAGAGCAGAGCTTGCGGCAGTTACAAGGTTTACTCGGCGAACAGATGGAGGGTGAATTTGATTTAACTTTGGTACCTCAATTGATGCAAACAGCGCAACATAAGCTCACGCTTTTGGCCCATATTCCAAGCGCTTGGCCGATGACGAAACCGACCCTTGTAACGTCTTGGTACGGTCCTCGAGTGCATCCTATTCTAGGTGTAAAAAGGATGCATAAGGGCATCGATCTTCGATGTGCCAAAGGCACCCCAATATTGGCCACAGCCAACGGTGTAGTGACCAGTAGTAGAAAAAATGCGGGTTTTGGTAACCTTGTTTCGTTGACTCATAGCTACGGTTTTTCTAGTCGTTATGGGCATTTACAAAAGCGCTTGGTAAAGCACGGTGAGTTTGTGTACAAAGGACAAGTTATTGGTTTATGTGGAAGTACTGGTTTATCAAACGGCCCACACCTGCATTACGAAATACGATTTCTAGCGAAGCACAGTAATCCCAGGCCATTTCTTAACTGGAACTTATCCAATTATGATGGTCTTTTTAAACAAGTTCCGGAGGTCCAATGGCAATCTTTAATAAAACCAACCCAAACCAAGTCTACCAGCGAACTGCAGTAACCATTATCGCGCGGGGAAATCGATTCACCGGCGATATTGAAGTGACGGGTGAACTGCAGGTGGATGGCACCATGGAAGGTAATATCTCTGCAGAGGATACTATGACTGTAGGTACTCTGGGCCAAGTGAGTGGCCGCATTAAAGGCCAACTGGTGCAAGTCGCGGGGCGCTTTGAGGGGGAAATTTGGTGCCAAGATTTAACTATATTCTCCGGCGGTTTCGTATCGGGAAAAGTGCATTGCCAACAAATGGTGGTAGAAGCTGGTGGTAGTTTTTTAGGGCAGCGTGACGAATTGGCCGTACATTCTGATAATGACTACGTAGGGCAGGATCAGTCAGGCATGTTATTGGATCCAATTACGGCCGATTGAAGGCTAATCTAGACTAAACTTAAAATAACACTTGAGAACATAGAGTGGTTTCCAAGATAATGGTAGCCAAATTTAGTCAAAAAGGCAGGTCTGGAGCCAACGTATGTGTGAACTTTTAGGCATGAGTGCCAATGTGCCTACAGATATCTGTTTTAGCTTTACTGGGCTTATGCAGCGTGGTGGCGGTTGTGGCCCTCATCGCGATGGCTGGGGTATTACCTTTTATGTTGGTAAAGGCTGTCGTTCTTTTCACGACCCGCAGCCTAGTGCCGACTCTGAAGTTGCGCGCCTTGTTCAGCGTCATTCCATGAAGTCCCATATTGTGATTAGCCACATTCGCCAAGCCAATGTGGGTGACACCTCTTTGGAGAATACTCACCCTTTTCAAAGAGAACTCTGGGGCCAGCATTGGACTTTTGCCCACAATGGGCAACTTACGGATACCTCTAGCCTGCCTTTAAGCCACTATTTACCCGTAGGCGATACAGATAGCGAGCATGTGTTTTGTTGGTTATTGGGTGAATTGCGTACTGCTTTTCCTAAGTCGCCTTTAGATACCACTGTAGTGCGATATTTCTTGCAACAGCGGTGTCAGTTTTTAAAGACCTTAGGTGTGTTTAATATGCTGCTTTCCGATGGGGATCACCTGTATTGTTTCTGCTCCACTAAATTAAGTTGGATCACCCGCAGAGCTCCATTTGGCGAAGCCTGCTTAAGTGATGCTGATGTTAACGTAGACTTTGGCCAGGAGACTACGCCCAATGATATTGTATCCGTGGTGGCTACTGAACCTTTAACAACTAACGAAACTTGGCATACCCTACACCCTGGTGATATGTTGGTGTTGCGTAAAGGGGTGGCGTTAAACTAACTTGGATTTAACGTGGGCCTAAAGCCTAACTTAAGGCGCCTAAAAAATGACTTGAAGGTTTTGCTGGTTTTAAAACGCATGTTTGATTAGCATAGACCTCAATATATATAACAATAATTAAAGGGCTTATTATGATTCAAATCGCCGGCGTAGAATTTGGCCAATATAAATCTGTAACAGATGTGTTTTTGGATGCGTGCGGAAAGTACGCTAGTAAGCCTGCCTTTACTTGTATGGGGCAAAGCCTTTCTTTTGCAGAAATGGATCGCCTAACGGCCAATTTTGCATCTTATTTACAAAACCATACTGATCTTGAAGTGGGTGATCGAATCGCTATTCAATTGCCTAACGTATTACAATTTCCTATTGCCTTATTTGGTGCCATGCGTGCTGGCATGGTGGTGGTTAGTACTAATCCACTGTATACCACCCGAGAAATGGAACACCAATTTAACGACTCTGGGGCCAAGGCATTATTGGTTTATGCCGGCATGGCACACCTTGCAGAAGCCGTTGTACCTAAAACAGGCATCACCAAGGTATTAGTTACCGAATTAGCCGACATGCATCCGTTTGCAAAGCGACTGTTAATTAACACCGTTGTAAAGCGAGTGAAGAAACTTGTACCAGCCTACTCGTTGCCTAATGCAGTAAGCTTTAGAAGTGCGTTAGCGCTGGGTGAAAAAGCTGCACCAACAGCCGTAGAAATTACCTTAGACGATACCGCTGTGTTGCAATATACCGGTGGTACTACAGGTGTATCTAAAGGTGCTCAACTACTGCATCAAAATCTCGTTGCTAACATGATGCAAGTACGAGACGTGGTAATGCAGGATTTGAATGGTGACCGTGAAGTCGTTATTTCGCCTTTACCTTTGTATCATATCTACGCATTCATGTTGAGTTTAGTAATGACAGACATGGGCCACGAAACGGTACTTATCCCTAATCCTAGAGATATTCCTGGTTTTGTAAAAGAGCTCGCCAAACACAACTTTACTTCATTCGCTGGGCTTAATACTCTGTTTGTAGCTTTGTGCAACAATGATGAGTTTAAAAAGCTAGATTTTTCTCACCTTAAAACAACGATTTCTGGCGGTATGGCACTTACTCACAGTGCCGCCGACATATGGCAAGGCGTGACAGGTTGCACCATACAAGAAGGTTATGGCCTTACAGAGACATCCCCCGTAGTTTCCATTAACCCGTCTGATGATATCCGTATAGGTACTATCGGCAAGGTGGTTGCAGGAACGCAAGTTAAAGTGATTAATGAAGATGGCGCTGATTTAGGTTTAGACAAAGAAGGCGAGCTTTGTGTTAAGGGCCCGCAAGTGATGGCAGGTTACTGGCAACAAGCTGAAGCAACAGCCAATGTGCTCGATGCTGATGGTTGGTTTAAAACCGGTGACGTTGCTATTTTATCTGAAGATGGTTTTATTCGATTAGTTGACCGTATTAAAGACATGATTATTGTGTCTGGTTTTAATGTATACCCTAACGAAATAGACGACATTGGCAGCCAGCATCCTGGTATCTTAGAGTGTGCTGCGGTAGGGGTTCCCAACGAAGTGAGTGGTGAAACGGTGAAGTTGTTTGTGGTTAAATCTGATCCTAGTTTGACAGAGGCTGACGTGATTGCTCATTGTCGTGCCAACTTAACGGCTTACAAAGTACCTAAAGAAATTGAATTTAAAGATGAGTTGCCTAAAACCAACGTGGGTAAAATTCTACGTCGTGCTTTAAGGGCTTAGCGCTTTTCCTCTTCGTTGCGAAGGCCGTAGGCCTGTAGCAATCCAATACCATCCATTTGGATTGCTTCGCTTGGCTCGCAAGGACGCGTGTTGTAGGCAATCCACCACCAATATAGTATGCTAAACTGCGCCCTTTAAAATCATCCCTCTTTTTATATGTCTTCTGCATTCTCTAACTGCATGGTCAAAGACCAAGCTGAACTCACACTATTGTCCCACCGCATTGCCCAACGCCAAAAGCGTGGCCAGCCTTGCAACAAACTAGTGCATCAGTTAGAGGCTAAAACGTTATCTAGCCAAACCATCTATCAAAAACGTAAAAACGCTTTACCCAAGTTGGATTATCCATCCCAACTACCCGTCAGTGGGCAGCGTGAAAAGCTAGTCAAATTGATTAGCGAGCATCAAGTGGTTATTTTGGCTGGCGAAACCGGCTCAGGTAAAACTACCCAGCTGCCTAAGCTTTGCTTAGAGGCTGGGCGTGGTGTTGGCGGCATGATAGGCCATACACAACCACGGCGTTTGGCGGCCAGAACAGTTGGTCAACGCATCGCTGATGAATTGAACGTACCGCTAGGGCAGCAGGTAGGATTTCAAGTACGTTTCACGGAACAAGTAAGTGACATTAGCCATATTAAGTTAATGACAGACGGCATCTTGTTAGCAGAAACTCGCCAAGACCCAGACTTACTACGTTATGACACTATTATTGTGGATGAAGCCCACGAACGTAGTTTAAATATCGACTTTTTGTTGGGTTATCTAAAGCAGTTGTTGGCAAGGCGAGATGACCTAAAGCTTATTATTACATCCGCCACTATTGATCTTGATCGCTTTAGCACGCATTTTGATAATGCACCCGTGGTTGAAGTAAGTGGGCGCACATTCCCAGTGGATGTTTGGTATCGACCTTTGTTTGCGTCTAAATCAGAGCCAAGTCAAGATAAGGACCAAGACGTACAGACAGGTATACAGCACGCGCTGGAAGAAATAGATCAACATGAACGTCAAAGTAAGCAGCACAATGGTGACGTGCTTATATTCCTTCCGGGCGAACGAGACATACGAGACATTGCTTTGTTTTTGCGTAAACAAGAGCAAAAACATTGGCATATATTGCCACTTTACGGCCGCTTAAGTTTTAGTGAGCAACAAAAGGTGTTCCAGCCTTCTGGTAAAACCACTGGGCGGCGTATTGTCTTGGCTACCAATGTGGCAGAGACGTCTGTTACTGTGCCGGGTATTCGATATGTGATAGACCCTGGTACGGCTAGAATGAGCCGATATAGCTATCGCTCTAAAGTACAGCGATTACCTATAGAGGCTATTTCTCAAGCTAGTGCGAATCAACGTAAAGGGCGCTGTGGCCGTATATCGGCTGGCATTTGTATTCGCCTATATGATGAAGCTGACTTTATTAGCCGGCCAGAGTTTACCGACGCGGAAATTTTACGTACTAATTTGGCGTCGGTCATCCTACAGATGCACGACTTAAAGTTGGGCCCTGTTGAAGAGTTCCCTTTTATAGATGCGCCAGACAGCCGTTTTGTGAACGATGGCGTTAAGTTATTACAAGAATTAGGTGGCTTAGACGACAATCGTAGACTCACCCCTTTAGGTAAACAATTGGCGCGGTTACCGGTAGATCCACGAATCGGACGTATGGTAGTGGCGGCCAACGATTGGAACGCATTAAACGAAGTGCTACTTATTGCCAGTGCGCTTACCATTCAAGACCCAAGGGAAAGGCCACAAGAGAAACAACAAGCGGCAGATCAGCAGCATTTGTTGTGGCGAGAAAAAGATTCAGATTTTTTAAGTTTGGTGAATCTGTGGCAAGAATACGAACATCAACGCCAAGAACTTACACAAGGACAATTACGTAGCTGGTGTAACAAGCACTTTGTGTCTTACTTGCGTATGCGCGAATGGCGAGAAGTACATCGACAGCTATTGTTAATGTGTCAACAAATGGGTTTTAAAACCAATACCCAGCTTGCAAGCTACGAAGCCGTACATAGGGCATTACTTACCGGCTTATTAGGTCATATTGGCCATAAAGACGAAGACGGGCAGTTTGCTGGCCCTAGGCAGCGAAAGTTCTTATTGTTTCCAGGGTCTGCGCTTGCCAAAAAACCACCTGCGTGGATTATGGCGGCTGAGCTAGTAGAAACCTCACGTTTGTTTGCCCGTTGTATTGCTAAAATAGAACCTGCATGGGTAGAGCAAAGTGCTGGAGCTTTGCTTAAATACAATTATAGCGAACCCACTTGGCATAAACGCCAAGGCCAAGTGATGGCGTTTGAACAAGTAAGCTTGTATGGCCTAGTATTAGCCAGTAAACGCAAGGTTGCTTACGGAAAAATAGACCCAGAAGTGTGTCAGCAACTGTTGGTTATGGAAGGTTTAGTGCAGAATAATCTGTTGACTAAAGGCAAGTTTTTAGCCCACAACCAAGCCTTAGTGGAAGATATTGAGGCATTAGAGGCGAAGTCTAGACGGCGTGATATTTTGGTAGATGACCAAGTGCTGTTTGATTTCTACAATGGAAAAATGGCAGAGGTTAAAGAGCCTATAGTAAGCGCTGCTAGTTTTGAGTCATGGCGTAAGGTGCAAGAAAAGTCACAACCGAAGTATTTGTTTTTAAGCCAAGAAGACTTAATGCAGCACGCGGCCGAAGGTATTAACAACAACAGCTTTCCAGATCGCTTAGTGTGGAAATCCATGAGTTGGCCTTTAAACTATCACTTTGAACCTAATCATGAACAAGACGGCGTCACCATTCAAGTGCCCGCTAGCCAATTAAAACGTTTGCCGCTTAAACGTTTGCAGTGGTTAGTGCCGGGCCTATTAAAAGATAAGTTAGCAGCGTTATTAAAAGGCCTACCAAAAGCCCAGCGCAAAGCTTTTGTGCCGGTGCCTCAATATGCTCAAGCGTTATTTGAGTCGTTATCGCCAGACGATATAGATTTGCCAGAAGCTGTAGCCAAACATTTACAACGTATTAGTGGCCGCCCGTTTGATGTACAACTATTACAACTGGTGGATGTAGAAAGACATTTATTAATGAATGTGCAAGTAATGGATGAAGCTGGTCAGACTATCGATCAGGGACGAGACCCTTTGCAGCTATTAAACGATTATGTCTCTGGTGCTATAGGCGTTATAGGTGGCATAGGCGCTACGGACAACCACGCGCCTAGCTATGCCCACCCAGCATTAAAGCAGGGGCTCACCCAATGGGATTTTACAGCACTGCCAACAACCATAACCATAGAACAAGGCGCTATGAAGCTGCCAGTTTGGCCTGCTATTAAAGACCAAGGTAAGGTGGTAGACATTGTATTTGCCGATTCTGCCGAAGAAGCGCAGGCCATTACACACGGAGGGTTAGTGCGTTTGTACC
>JBLHQO010000032.1:0-13582 GCA_047625285.1 Oceanospirillaceae bacterium | reverse complement strand
CTTCAGGGGTGCCAGACCAAATTACATCCTCACCTAGTAATTGGCGGTCAGGAAACTCAGCCAGGGTAGCCATGGTGGCCGCAATTACGTGCTGGTTGCCTATTACCATAGATCCAGGTGAGCGAACTGGAATATGCTCAGAATAATAGTGGTGCAGGGTGGCCAAGCCACGCTGTTCCCAAATTTCTTGGGTGATGCCCAATATATAGTCTGGAAAATCTTTAAATTTATTATCAAAACCTTTCATGAATCCCATCCTTCAGGAATGCGGGCAGAGCCCCGCACAATAATTGGAGAACCAATGGCTATTTGCTGACTTTGCAGGCCATCGCTGTGAATTTGTTCCATTAAAATACGTACTGTTTCTTGCACCATTTGATTAGCACGTTGGCGCACAGTGGTTAAATTGTAGGCAGGCCAAGCTGCTGCGGGTACATCGTCATAACTAATCACTGATACATCTTCTGGAATGCGCAAACCTAATTCGAAACGAAGGGTATCCATAACGGCAAAAGCCATATGGTCATTGGCTACAAAAACGGCATCGGGGCTCTCTTTCAAGGCAGCGTCAGGGCCGTCTATAAAAGCAGTATCGGGGTCGTCATTCAAAGCAGCGTCGGGCTGGGCGTTAGAAAACATACGTCGCGTAGCTGCGCTGGCCTTTTCCATAGAAAAATCACCTACTTCACGGGCATATAAAGTGGCCCCCGCTTGCTGTAATGCTGCGGTAAAACCAAACTCTCTATCTCGTTGTGTTGAAGCGCCTTCCCAGCCAGCAATGTAACCAATTTTTTTATGCCCGCCGGCCAATAAAAATCGTGCAGCTTTGGCCCCACCGGAAAAGTTGTCGGAGGTAACGCAAGACAGGCCTTCGCCATCTTGAGAACGGTTGAATAACACAATAGGTATACCTGCTGAGCGACATCGGTCAGCCAGTTGTGAAGATAGCGCTACGGAAGCGAAGATAATACCTTCAACTTGATAATCGAGTATTTCCTCCACCACCGAATCGATATTGCTTGCCGTCTTAGACGCCATAAAAATCAATACGTGGTAGCCTTTTTCTTGCAACTGGGTGGACAGTTTTTCAATGGCGTCTGGGTAAAATTGGTTTTCCAAGTAGGCCACTACCAAGCCAATAATACGGCTCTTGCCGGAAACCATGGCGCGGGCCAAAACGTTGGGACGATAGCCTAATGTAGCCGCTGCCTTATGTACTTTAGCTGTGGTTTTTTTGGAGGCAGAAGCTCCCTGTGTATAGACTCGGCTAACAGCAGACTGACTAACCCCTGCTAGCTGCGCGACCTGTTGTGATGTAATTTTTTCTTTACTCATTACCCGGCGGTCCAACCTCCATCAACTTTTAAGCCACTTCCCGTTACCAGAGCCGAAGCATCACAAGCTAAATAGAGCACTGCTCCCATCACATCTTGTACAGTGCCAACTCGGTCTAATTTGATTTTACCGTCAATCCAGGCGCGTTTTTCTGGGTCTGCAAACGTCGCTGCGGTGAGCTCTGTTAATACGAAGGTGGGACAAATAGTGTTCACACGGATACCTTGCTTGCCCCATTCAATAGCCATGGCTTTAGTAAAGCCTTCTACCGCGTGTTTTGAAGCGCAATATACAGCCCTATCCTGACCACCAATATAGGCCATTTGGCTGGAAATATTAATTAAACTGCCAGGTTTGCCGCGAGCTAGAAGCCCTTTGGCCACGGCCTGGGTCAGAAAATAAGCACCACGTACGTTGATATTCATCACCGCATCAAAATCTGCGGTTTGTGTGTCAACAGCTACCCCATGACGGGCTAGTCCTGCAGAGTTGACTAATACATCAAACGGCCCGTGGGTATCTACTAACTCTTGAGTTTGTGGCACATCACTAACGTCCATCACTAATGCGCTAGCTTGTAGGCCTTCAGCCTGTAGTTCGTTTACTATCTCGTTGAGTTCGGTTGCACGCCTAGCGGCTAAAAACACGTGGGCGCCGGCTCGAGCTAGAGCCACTGCACAGGCGGCGCCTATGCCTGAAGAAGCACCTGCAACTAGGGCTTTCTTGCCCACTAAGCTAAAACTGGGTGATGCTGGCAAATCCATGTTTATATGTCTCCGATGAGATAGGTAAGGCTGCTCATATTGCGGGCTTTATTGAATTCACGCAAGCGTGCAAATACATCGATGCCCACTTGGTGGTATAGGTCTAACAAATCTACTAGCACCCAGTTCTCACGTATTAAACCACTATCCATACGCCAAAAATCGAGGCTGCGTAGGCTAATTTCTTGTCCACTTGGGGCAATGCCAAGCCAGCCACCGTGAGTGATAGTTTGCTTCATGTTGGGCCAGCCAGTGACTGCAACATATTCACCTTCGCCAAAAAAGTGAAAATCTAATTCATCATCATGACTGCCACGATCAGGCATAGCATTTAAAAAAGGAATTTGGTGCCAGTTTCTAAATCCTTCGATGCCTCGAGACGAGCCAATACCTGCTGGGCCGTACCAGTTCATACGAGGGTGCCAGAATCGTTGTAGTTGCATCACTTCCGGGCCACCTTGTTTTGGGTGTAGGATCAGGTGATCTAACATATCTACTACATGCTGAGCACTGGCTTCGCCTTGGCCTGGGAATTGATCAGAGATGGTTAAACCATCTTGGCTTGCTGGGCCTGGGATAAATCCTTCCCAACCTAAAGAGGGAGATAAGGGCCAAGCTTTGGCTTGTAACATCACTTCTGCAATGTCCCAAATGGCCTGTATTTCAACAATTTTTCCCTGTTCAAAACGGAAAAATTCATGAAATCGCATATGGGTCATATGCCCCGTAGGAGGGATATCCAACCAAGGGGCGACAAAAGTGCCTAAATAGTGACCCGCACATCCAACCCATTCATGGCCGGCTGCAGTGGTGCCAGACATAACAATTAAATCGCGCCGCTCAAGGTCTGGCATTGCCAGCAGCAAGGGCGCATAACATGTTTCATAGTACTGAGCGGGACCTATTAGGTCATTAAACGGGAAACACAGGTGAGCAACGGCATGATCATCCATCAAGTCCTTTAATAGCGACTTTACGTGATGGCCTTCAAAATCATACATCGCTTTTAGCAGCGGTGCTAAAATAGCCTTATTGTCCGCTGCATTAGACATTATTGAGCACCGGTACCATAGGGCACGTGTTTATTGCCGTATCGACGCACACGTAAGTTGCACTGTTCGGCATGGCCAACAAAACCTTCCAACATACATAAGCGAGAGCCGTACTCACCGATTAATGTTGCGGCTTCGTCGGTGGTTATTTTTTGATAGCTATGGGTCTTAAGGTATTTTCCTACCCATAGGCCACCTGTATAACGGCCGGCTTTTTTAGTAGGTAAAGTATGATTAGTGCCAATCACCTTGTCACCATTAGATACGTTAGTACGTGGGCCCAGAAATAAACCGCCATAACAAGTCATGTTTTCCAAGAACCAATCGTCTCGATCGGTCATCACTTGTACGTGTTCATAGGCTTTTTCTTCTGATACTTGCAACATCTCTTCATGGGTATCGCACAGAATTATTTCACCATAATCTCTCCAGCTAACCGAAGCCGTGTTTGCCGTCGGTAAAATTTCCAGTAGGCGATCGATCTCTTGCATTGTGGCTTGTGCTAAAGAACTGCTGGTTGTCACCAAGGCCGCAGGCGAGTCATAACCGTGCTCCGCTTGACCGAGTAAGTCTGTTGCACACATCTCTGCATCTACTGTGTCGTCTGCAATCACCATGGTTTCCGTAGGGCCAGCAAACAAATCAATACCTACGCGGCCAAATAGCTGCCGTTTGGCTTCTGCAACAAAGGCGTTACCAGGGCCCACCAATAGATGTACCGGCTCTATGGTTTCTGTACCTATAGCCATGGCACCTACGGCCTGAATGCCGCCCAAAACATAAATTTCGTGAGCGCCACCTAAGTGCATTGCTGTGACTACCGCTGGGTTAGGTTCGCCATTAAAGGGTGGTGTACACGCAATAATTCTAGGGACACCCGCAACGCTGGCCGTAGCTACCGACATATGGGCAGAGGCTACCATAGGGAATTTTCCAGCGGGTACATAACAGCCAACCGATTGTACGGGAATATGTTTGTGGCCAAGGATTACACCGGGCATAGTTTCTACTTCAATATCCAACATTGAGTCGCGTTGTGCTTGGGCAAAGTTTCGCACCTGCTTTTGGGCAAATTTGATATCGTCTAGGTCACGCGGGGAAACCTTGGCCATAATGCGTTGAATATCCGCCTCCGACAAACGAAAAGATGCAGGAGTGTAGTTGTCAAATTTCTGTGCCAACTCACGCACAGCTAGGTCTCCTCTAGCTTCTATGTCGGCTAAAGTTGCTTCTACTACTGCTCGTGTATTGGCATCATCTTGGGCTCTATCTGCGTCTGGTTTGCTGCGTTTTAAATAGGTAATCGCCATGTTACTTCCTCATTTCGTCTGTTGGTGGGGTTGCTGTTCGCCCCGATCAAAAGCTTCCCAGCCTTCACCATTAAAAACGTCCACGCCTAACTGAGATAATACGTGTGGAAAATCTACCATCACCCAGTTGTCGCAAATTTTCCCGTCTACTACCTTCCAAAAATCCATATAGCGAATTTCTACCTTGTTTCCAGTGGGCTCTACGCCCATAAATACACCGCTATGAATGGCTTCTTGGCGACCAAAAGCCGCCGCCCATTCGCCCATATACAAGCGCGCTTCATCAATACAAACTTTATTAGAAAAGGCGGCCTGAAAGGGTTTTTGCCAGTTGCTTTGAAATTCTTTTAAGCCTTGTTTTGTGCCGCAGCCCTGGTTTCCCATCCAGCGAAATGACTCACTAAAAAAATCGCCAATATCAGCGATTCTATGATCATTAAGGCCATCTACCATAGATTCTATGACGGCGCGGGTTGCCGCTGTTTTTGACATATCGGTATCGCTGCTAAGTGCAGCTTGTTGTGGACGAGCACCTGTCATTTTTTCCTCACATTATAATCTTTGATTACCGTGGTTATATTCGTTGCCCACTCTGGGCATCAAACAGATGGCATAGGCTAGGCGTAATGTTGACACTAAAGTCTGCACCAATCTTTACACGGTAATCTTTGTCTGCTTTGATCGAAACTAGACCCTCACCTACACGAGCCGTAACCATGGTGGAATCGCCCAGTAGTTCTAAGGAGTAAACTTGGAAGTTTAATTCTGCAGATACACTCGACACGTTGGCGTCTTCAGCACGAAAGCCTAGGGTGATGGGGCCATCTGAGTGTGTATCAAACCCTGGGATTACCATATTTGGAGCCTTAAAAGAACCTCCTTCAATGGAACCATTCACTAGGTTCATAGCAGGTGACCCAATGAAGCTGGCCACAAAAGTGTTAGCAGGGTTGTCGTAAATGTCGGTAGGTGTTCCTACTTGTTGTACCACGCCCTTGCTCATGACTACTACACGGTCTGCTAAGGTCATGGCCTCTACTTGATCGTGGGTTACATAAATAGTGGTAACCTGTAGTTCATGGGACAGGTTTTTTATTTGAGCTCGTGTTGATACCCGCAATTTGGCGTCTAAGTTTGATAACGGTTCATCCATTAAAAATACTTTTGGTTTACGTACAATAGCTCGTGCTAGGGCTACACGCTGGCGCTGGCCGCCAGATAGTTCAGCTGGTTTTCTGTGTAAAAATTCTTCTAGTTCTACCATAGCCGCCGCTTTCATCACCCGTTGATGATGGTCTGCTTTAGGGACTTTACGCACCTTCAGCGGGAACTGAATGTTTTCGTAGACGTTCATGTTGGGGTACAAAGCATAGCTTTGAAACACCATGGCTACATCACGATCCTTGGGATCAAGGCCGTTGACGACCTTGCCATCTATAATGATTTCGCCTTCAGTGACTTCTTCTAGCCCTGCGATCATGCGCATGGTAGTGGTTTTGCCGCAGCCAGATGGTCCCAGCAGTACCAAAAACTCTTTATCTGCGATGGTTAAATCAAAGTTATCGACGCCAACGAAGTTGCCCCAACGTTTGCCAATGTTGCGGAGCTTTATTTCTGCCATAGAGATCAGACCTGTATGTGGATACGTATGCAAAAATTATCAGATTTTATTCAGTATGGCAATAGAAAAGTCGCCAAATAAATTTATTTATCCAAGATCATTAAGCGAACAATCAATTTCATCATTTATTAATTCATATGTTGTTTTTATTTTTAATTAATTTTAATCAATTATAACAACGAGTTAAGTTTATGCAGTGCTAGTGTTGGCTACATTGGCGTTTAAGTAGTTGCCAATCTCTTATAAATAATAGTAGAATTTTGGTTACGCATGCAATTCATATCCGATAACGTTGACGTGATGTGGGCACAATGCGTGTATAAAAAAAGACCATGCTGGTCTCACATTAATAAATTTAAAAATAGGATGGGTTCATCATGAGCACAATAAAAACGATAGCTCTCACCGCTACTGCTGCTGCAATTCTAACGAGCTCCGCCGCTTTTGCCGAATGTGGCATTGAAGGCAATGCTAACGTAAGCTTGCTGGGTAACGACTTCCCGGCGTTACACGCCGTATACTCTGCAGCCCAAGAGTGTGCTGGAAGTGGCGTTACAGTGACTAAAAATCATAATAAAGACTTCAAAAATCTAATGGTGCCAGCACTGAGCGCTAACCCAGCTGAATATTCTGCGGTAACAGTGGCCAATGGCACATTGGTTACCTTAATGAACAGTGACCTAGTTCGACCATTGGATGATCTCGTTGCTAAGCATGGTTCTAGCCTGAACAAAAGTCAGCTAGTGACAGTTAACGGTGAAGTAATGGCAGTGGCGTTTATTGCAAATGCTCAACACCTATTTTATCGCTCTGACATTTTAGACCAAGTTGGCCTGAATGCAGATGACGTGCAAACATACGAACAGGTATTGGCAGCTGCTGAAAGTATTCGCGAAGCTGGCATCATGCAATACCCTGTCGCATTGAATACCAAGGCAGGTTGGAACTTGGGCGAAGAGTTTGTAAACATGTACCTTGGCACTGGTGCAGATATGTTTACACCAGGTACAGCGCAAGTGAGTGTTAATAATGCCGACGGCGTTGCAGCCTTGAATATGCTAAAGGACCTTGTAAGTTACTCTCATCCGGACTTCCTAACCTTCGATTCCAATGCTACCCAAGCTATGTGGGAAGGCGGCAAGCTTGCTCTTGCTACCATGTGGGGTACTCGAACAGTAAGTGTATTGGATGATGAAGGTTCTACCGAACAGGTGGTGATGAATACTGACTTTGCTTCTGCGCCAAGCTTTAACGGGGGCAACATTCCAGCGTCGTCTCTATGGTGGGATGGTTTTGTTATCTCTAAGAACGTTTCTGATGCAGATGCCGAAGCTAGCTTCATCGCTATGATGAACGGCCTTTCTACTGAAATGGTGCAAGCCAATAACGATGCGGCTACTTGGTTGATCGAAGGATATGTGCCTAGCAAAGGAGCTTCTGGTGTAGCAGCTACCGCCATGAACGGCGCGCAACCTTACCCAATGTTGCCATTTATGGGTGCCTTACACGGTGCGGCAGGTTCTGAACTATCTGACTTCTTACAAGGTAACGAAAGTGCAGAACAAGCGTTAGCAGACATGGAAGCAGCGTATAACGTTGCTGCCAAAGAAAAAGGTTTTCTATAAAACCTGCTGAGTCTTGATAGCGAAGGGTCGAGGCTAATAGGCCTTGCCCCCTTCTTTTAGTATAGGCCTTTTAGTATAGGCCTTTTTAGTATAAGCCTTTTGTATTAGCGGGAATTACTTACATGCCTCATCGTACATTTTTTTGGTTTATCATTCCGTCCTTAGCAGCCATGATATTGTTTATCGCCTTGCCGGTAATCTCCGTACTAATACAGTCTTTACACGTAGAGCATGAGCAAGTGCTCATCAGTTCTGAAAATTGTGGGCCATTCGGTTGTAAGCAAGAAGTGACTATAGATACGGCTGCTACTGCACAAATAAGAGCAGCTGCACCGTTAGGGCAGTTTAGCGGTTTTGACAATTACACTAATCGCAGCCATCTCGCTTTTGACGAAGTAAGTTTGGCTTGGAGCAGCAGTGACAGCATCAGTGGTTTTATTTCCAAAATGCTCAATTTGCCTTTCTATAAAGCCCTCGCATTCACCTTAACCTATACCTTTGTGGTTACCCCTTTTGTTATTGTGTTGGGGCTTGCCATTGCTTTAGGCGTAAATTCATTACCCAAATTTGCCAAGGGCCCCACCATTTTTGTATCCCTTTTACCCATGATCGTTACCCCACTCATTGGTTCGTTAATTTTATTTTGGATGATCGATGGAGACGGCGTCATTGGCGCTTCACTACAATATCTTTTTAATGATCCTAACCTTTCCTTAAAAGCCTCGCCTTCCTTAACCTGGATGATGCTTATTGTTTACGGTATCTGGCATTCTGCACCGTTTTCTTTCATTGTTTTCTACGCAGGGCTGCAATCGGTGCCTGCAGATACTCTTGAGGCTGCCACCATAGATGGGGCTAATCGTTGGCAACGAATTCGTTATGTGGTTGTGCCCTATATGAAACCATTGGTTGTGTTTATCACGCTAATGCAATTGATGGATAACTTCCGAGTATTTGAACCTATTGTTAGCTTTGCCTCTGAGGCTAGTGCTACATCACTAAGCTGGATTATTTACAAAGACTTAACTCAAGATACGCAGTTATTTGGTTCGGCTGCTGCCACTTCTATGCTCACTATTGTTGGTGTTGCTATTTTGTTGTTACCCGTACTTATACGAACTTGGCGCGATTTTAGCCGCACAGCACACTAAGGAGCAGATCATGTCAAACCCAGCGCAACGTCGCTCTACTAGCTTAGCCATTATTTCTACAGGATTTGTTGTGCTGTGGATTATGGTTGCTGCCGCACCTTTTTTGTGGACCCTTTGGGGCTCATTTAAAGTGCAGGGCGATTTCTTTTCCAAAGCAGACTGGACCAATGCACTCTACGGCGTACGTACGATGGTGGAAACGGGGGATTTTTTCACCTTTAATGGCTATTACGGTGCTTGGGTAGAGCGAGGCTTTGGTGAATCAGTTATCAACACAAGTATCGTAGTAGTGTCCACTGTGGTTATCTCTCTCACCTTGGGTACATTAGGTGGTTACGCCTTGGCCAGATCTGGTTTTAAATACTCTTTCTGGATACTTATGTTGGCCTTAGTATTTAGAGCAATGCCCCATATCACCTTGGTATCTGGCTATCTTCTGCCTTTTTTCGAGTGGAATATTTGGGGTTATTTACCGACTTCAATTATTGTATTGGTGGCCATTAACCAACCCTTCACCTTGTGGATGTTGCACTCATTCTTTTTGAATATTCCAAAAGACCTAGATGAAAGCGCCATGGTAGATGGTTGCACACGCTTCCAAGCATTTAGACACGTTATTATCCCTGTCATGTGGCCTGGCGTAATTACTACGGGTTTGTTTAGCTTTTTACTAGCTTACAACGACTTTGCCGTGACGGCATCTTTGTTAAGCCAAGATAACCAAACCATGATACCGAAAATAGCTAGTTTCCTAGGCACTACACAGGTAGAAGGTAATGTGATGTTTGCGGTAGCGGCCGTAGTGTCGGCGATGATTCCATTGTTTATTTTGGTGATGTTCTTCCAACGTCAAATCGTTTCGGGTTTAACTGCCGGTGCAGTGAAAGGGTAATATAGGTAATATGAAAAATGATATTCAAGCAGCCAAAGCCTGTGTTGTCGATTTTTATAATCAGCTGGACGGTGCAAGCCCAGATGCTTTAGAAGAAGTGATTGGTGCCCACACAAGTGAGCATTACCTCTGGCGAGGATACCACCCATTTCATGAGCAAACCTGCGCTGCTAAGGTGGCACAGATATTTTGGCAGCCGCTGCGACATTCTCTAAAACACCTGCAGCGCCGGCAAGACGTCTTTATGGCTGGGCATAACGAAATGGATGATTATTCATCTGTTTGGGTGGTGTCTATGGGCCATCTTATGGGTTTGTTCGACGAGCCTTGGTTGGGTATCAAACCTACGGGCAAAATGGCCATGCTCAGGTATTGTGAATTCAATAAGGTTGAAAACGGTAAAATATCCGAAACAGCAATGTTTTTCGATATCCCACACTTGATGGTGCAAGCGGGCTTGCAACCGTTCCCACCTCAAACTGCGGCGCAACTTGTGCAGCCTGGGCCTATGACCCATTCGGGGTTAATGTTTAATGAGCAGGAACCTGCGCAGGGCGAAAAAACCTTAGCAGCGATCAACAACATGATGAATGCTTTGGGTGATTGGCAGAATGATCTCTCTTTAGAAGATGAATTGCGATTGAGCTGGCACGAAGACATGATTTGGTGGGGCCCAACTGGTATTGGAGCTACCTACACCATCCCACGCTACGCCCAACAACATTCTGGCCCGTTTAGAGCTGCTTTTAAAAATCGGACATTCAATGGCCATATTTGCCGTATGGCTGAAGGTGAGTTTGGCGGTTTTTTTGGTTGGCCAAATTTAACCTTGGAGCCCACTGGAGGTTTTATGGGTATGCCTGCAACGGGCAAGGCAGGCGATATGCGCGTCATTGATATTTACCGCCGTGAAGGAGAAAAGTTAGCCGAAAACTGGGTTTTTATTGATCTGTTACACTTTTGGAACCAGCAAGGAATCGATATTTTGGCTAGGACTACCCAGACAGGTTTGCAGGACGATTGATGCAAAGTGCAGGCATAAGGTAGCAGGAGCTACTTTGGTGTCGCACCAAGATAGATGGCATGGGCAGTATTAGGCGATAGTTCACGGTTAATAAATTAACCTAGTGGTCTAACCACACCAAAGGTATTGATCATGAGTTTAAGCGTATTCGACATGCTAAAGATTGGCATTGGCCCGTCTAGTTCCCACACAGTTGGCCCCATGCGGGCTGCCTTAGCCTTTGTGCAACAACTTAAGAGCGAAGGTAAATTAACTCAAGTGACAAGGGTTAAAGGTGAATTATTTGGTTCTCTGGGTGCCACGGGTAAAGGCCATGCTAGCGACAACGCTGTGATCCTAGGTTTGTTGGGTGAGGCACCGGATACTATTGACCCACCACAAGTGACGCCGATGTTGGCAGAAATTTTGGCCAATGAGCGATTGCCCCTTAATCGTGAGCACGAGATTGAATTTATTCAGCATCGTGATGTCATTCTTAACCTAGAAGAATCCCTACCGTACCACCCTAATGGCATGACGATGAGCGCTTATGACCATACTGGTGCGGTGTTGCTGGAGATATCGTATTACTCCGTAGGTGGTGGCTTTGTGGTAGATGAAATGGCAGTTAAAGCTGACGAACTACCAATAGACGAAGACCAGCCCCAAGTCCCTTATCCATTTACCACTGGCGTTGAATTGCTTGCCCACTGTAAGGCTACGGGCATGGGCATTAGTCAGGTGATGATGGAAAACGAAAAGACTTGGCGCACAGAAGAGGAAGTGAGAAGTGAAATATTGCACCTATGGCAGGTAATGCAGCAGTGTGTACGCAACGGTTGTAGTACAGAAGGTGTGTTGCCAGGTGGCCTTAACGTTAAGCGTCGCGCAGCAGACTTGTATAGCAAACTGAACAGCTTAGATTCTGTGAAAGTGATTACGCCACAGTTAACTGCTATGGATTGGGTTAATCTTTATGCCATGGCCGTTAATGAAGAAAATGCTGCCGGTGGTCGTATTGTTACCGCCCCCACCAACGGCGCTGCCGGTATTATTCCTGCAGTATTGCATTACTACACTAACTTCTACCCATCAGCTGACGATAACGGGGTTGTAAAGTTCGTATTGGCTGCTGCCGCAGTGGGCTTTTTATGTAAGCTTAATGCGTCTATTTCAGGAGCTGACGTGGGTTGTCAGGGTGAAGTAGGTAGTGCATGTGCCATGGCTGCTGCAGGTTTAGCCGAAGTGATCGGCGGTACTCCTGAACAGGTGGAAAACGCTGCCGAAATTGGTATGGAACACAACTTAGGTCTTACCTGTGACCCTATTGCAGGTTTGGTTCAAGTACCCTGCATTGAGCGTAACGCCATGGGTTCTATCAAAGCGATTAACGCAGCTCATCTGGCTATGCGTGGTGATGGCACACATTTGGTATCATTGGATGATGTAATTAAAACCATGCGTGACACCGGTGCCGATATGATGGACAAGTACAAAGAAACTTCTCGTGGTGGTCTTGCGGTCAACGTGACCTACTGTTAATAAAACGGAGAGAACCATGTCTATTTTGCGCCCAGCAGCAGGTATATTACCTCCTGTTCCAAGCCCTGCTGCCCAGCAAGGTAACTTTGGTGAACGCCTAAGAGCCTTGCGACAAGATCGTCAAATGACGTTGCAGCAAGCAAGTAAGGTAACGGGTGTAGCGCAGTCGACTTTGTCGAAAATGGAAAACAACCAGCTTTCGCCTACTTTCAACCTGATGCAAAAGCTGGCCGTTGGTTTAGGCATCGACATGCCTCAGTTGTTCGCCCCGGTAAAAGAAGTGCGCATTTCTGGCCGTCGCACCGTGACCAAAAAACAGCAAGGCCGCGAACATCTAACGGCTACCTACGAGCATGAGTTGTTGGCAACGGAGCTAGATTCAAAACGTATGGTGCCTTTTAAAAGTCGTGTTCGTGCCCGTACGTTAGATGAATTTGGTGGCTGGGTAAGGCACGAAGGCGAAGAGCTATTGTTGGTGTTAGAAGGAGATGTACTTGTACACACGGAAGAGTACGAGCCGTTAGCCCTTAGCGAAGGTGATAGTACGTATTTTGACAGTACCATGGGCCACGCGGTGGTATCCACCAGCATAGAAGATGCACTAGTGCTTTGGGTGTGTGTAGCACTTTGATCTATCAGCACCCTTTTATAAGGCTAAATAATGAAGCAAGTAGTATTAGCTAGTGGTAACGCTGGTAAGTTAAAAGAGTTCGGTCAGCGTTTAGCACCGCTAGGGATTGAGTTAGTGCCGCAACATCAGTTTGTTAACGAAGAAGTGGAAGAAACGGGCCTTAGTTTTGTTGAAAACGCTATTCTTAAAGCACGCCATGCTGCTGCCGCATCAGGAATGCCGGCTTTAGCCGATGATTCTGGTTTAGAAGTAGATGCGTTAGCCGGTGCTCCGGGTATTTATTCGGCCCGTTATGCTGGTTCTTCGTTAAAGGGCCAAGCTAAAGATGCCGCCAATAGTGCCCAGCTACTTGCTGACCTTACAAACATTCCGGCGGGCCAACGTACTGCTCGGTTCCAATGTGTGCTGGTGTACATGCGTCATGCCACCGACCCTACGCCGCTCATTTGTCAGGCAGCTTGGGAAGGTGTGATTATGGATAGTGCCCAGGGTGAACATGGTTTTGGTTATGACCCCATTTTTCAAGTGTTAGAAAAAGGGTGTCGTGCTGCCGAGCTCACGCCCACACAAAAACTTGCAATTAGTCATCGTGGCAAAGCCTTGGCGCAATTACAGCGAGCGTTAGCGCAAGTTTGATGTCATCAACTATTAAGCGG
>JBLHQO010000031.1:0-13666 GCA_047625285.1 Oceanospirillaceae bacterium | reverse complement strand
TGACCCGTCTCCAGCAACAACCTTCTCTCACTTGGATGCCACCGTGGTATTGTCTCGTCAGATCGCAGAATTGGGTATCTACCCAGCTATCGATCCACTAGATTCAAGCTCACGTCAGCTAGATCCACTAGTGATTGGCCAAGAGCACTACGACATTGCTCGTGGCGTTCAGGGCATACTTCAGCGCTATAAAGAGCTAAAAGACATTATTGCCATCTTGGGTATGGACGAATTGTCTGATGAAGACAAGCAATCGGTAACACGCGCTCGTAAGATTCAGCGCTTCTTGTCTCAGCCTTTCTTCGTAGCAGAAGTATTCACCGGAGCATCTGGTAAGTACGTCTCACTTAAGGACACAATTGCTGCCTTTAAGGGAATTTTGGCTGGCGAATACGATCATCTTCCAGAGCAAGCCTTCTACATGGTTGGCGGCATCGAAGAAGTAGTCGAGAAAGCCAAGAGCATGTAATTGTTGGGGCTTAGTTAGCGCTTAGCGCTATTATTAATAAGCTAAGCCCTGCTTAAGAGGATAATCATATGGCTACCAGTGTAGATTGTGACATCGTTAGTGCAGAAGAATCCGTCTTTACAGGTAAGGTACAATTTATTTCACTTACAGGTACGTTGGGTGAACTGGGTATTACTCCAGGCCACACACCACTACTAAGTGAAGTTCAGCCAGGCCCTGTGCATATGCGCAAGGAATCTGGTGAAGAAGACGTATTTTACGTGTCAGGTGGTTTTGTAGAAGTTCAGCCCCACAAAATCACTTTGTTGGTTGATACAGCACTTCGTGCAGCAGATTTGAATGAAGCCGCTGCGGAAGAAGCCAGTCGCATAGCCAAGCAGGCTATGGCCGATAAAACTTCAGAGTTTGAATACTCACGCGCCGCTGGCCAATTGGCCGAAGCCGTCGCTCAACTACGTACGTTGCGTCAGATTCGTCAGAAACTAGGCAAATAAGTAGTTCATAGCGAACCACCTAAAAAAGGCAGCCTTGGTTGCCTTTTTTTGTACCCTAAACTTTGTTTTTGTAACACTTCTTGTACCACAAGGTTAGACCGTTAAGGCTTAAGTGGTGTAAGTTGGCCTAAGTGTCAGCTAAGTAGGCAAATAGTTCACCACCGAATCACAATAAAACAAAAATTGATGAACTTTAGTCACGTAAAGCGTCTAAACTAAAGCACAGTATTTACCACAGCTTCACAAGGATCGTTAATGTCATTAGAAGTGATAATTCTCGCCGCGGGCAAAGGCACACGTATGCGTTCTGACCTGCCTAAAGTGCTGCACCCATTGGCAGGTAAACCAATGTTGGTGCATGCTGTGGAGCAGGCCCAAAAGCTACAGCCTACGCATACACACATTATTGTTGGCCATCGTGCAGATCAAGTGGAAGCAGTCGTACAGCCTCTAGGCGCGCAATGTGTTACACAAGACCAGCAATTGGGCACAGGCCACGCTGTAGCGCAAGCCATGCCTAAGGTCGATGATGATGCCACTGTGTTGGTATTGTATGGTGATGTGCCTTTAGTTCCAGCCCCACTAATGCAGCAGCTAGCAGACCAAGCAGGCCGGGGTGACTTGGCCATCCTCACGGTGACATTAGAGGATTCTGCCGGCTACGGCCGTATTGTGCGTAATAATGAGGGACATATTCAAGCCATTGTTGAGCACAAAGACGCCAATGCGCAGCAGTTACAAATTAAAGAAATTAACACCGGTATTTTGGCAGCTAAAGCAAGTTTGTTGAAGGGCTGGTTACCCCGTATTGAAAGTAACAATGCACAAGGTGAAATATACCTCACGGATATCGTTGCCATGGCTGTTGCCGATGGCGTTGGTATCAGCCACCTTCAGCCAGACTACCCGCAACAGACCCAAGGCGTAAATGACCGCGTGCAATTGGCCGACCTGGAGCGCTGGTATCAACGCCAGAATGCCAACCAACTATTACGTGAAGGCGTCCAGTTGGCCGACCCTACACGGTTTGACTTACGCGGCGAACTCACCGCTGGTAAAGACATATACATCGACATTAATGTCATTATTGAAGGCCAAGTACACTTAGCAGACGGCGTTCACATTGGCCCCAACTGCCATATCAAAGATGCCCACATTGGTGCCGGTACACAGGTGTTAGCAAATAGTGTGATTAATCAGGCCCAGGTGGCGGCACACTGTAACATTGGACCTTTTGCCCGCCTACGACCTGGCACCATACTGCATGACCATGCCAAAGTTGGTAATTTTGTTGAAACTAAAAAGACCATACTGGGCAAAGGTTCCAAGGCCAATCATTTTACCTACCTAGGTGATACAGTGGTTGGTGAAAGGGTTAATATAGGCGCCGGTACCATTACTTGTAACTATGATGGCGTGAACAAGTTCCAAACCATCATTGGTGATGGTGCTTTTATTGGTTCAAATAGCGCCATTGTCGCCCCCGTAACCATTGGTGCAGGGTCTACCATTGGTGCAGGGTCTACCATTACCAAAGACGTGGCGGATAACAATCTAGCCATTGCTCGTGGTAAACAGCGCAACTTAGCCACCTGGGCAAAGCCTGTAAAAATTTAACCAAGGAAGAAATACCATGTGCGGAATAGTTGGCGCCATTGCTCAGCGAAATATCAGCAGCATATTAGTAGAAGGCCTCAAACGCCTAGAATACCGCGGTTATGATTCGTCGGGTGTAGCCATTTTAAGCGACCAAGGTTTACAGCGTACGCGCCGTATAGGCAAAGTGGCCAATTTAACCTCTGCGTTAACGACCCAACCATTACATGGTCTCTTAGGTATCGCCCATACACGCTGGGCAACACACGGTGTTCCTAATGAAACCAATGCCCATCCGCACTGGTCTCATAGCAGTTTGGCCGTGGTTCATAACGGTATTATCGACAATTTTGAAGCTATAAAAGCAGATCTTATTACCACAGGTTATGGTTTTGAAAGTGACACAGATACCGAAGTGATTGCCCACTTAATTCATCGCAACCGTAAACAAGGGATGTCTTTAACCGCAGCAGTACGTGATGCTGCAAGTCGTTGTGAGGGCGCTTATGCGTTAGGTGTGGTGGATGAAACCGAACCAGATTTATTGTTAGCTGCACGTAAAGGCAGCCCGTTAGTGATTGGTCTAGGTAGTGATGAAAATTACATCGCTTCCGATCAACTAGCGCTGTTGCAAGTGACCGACCGGTTTATGTTCTTAGAAGACGGCGATATTGCAGAAATTAGCCGCACTAAAGTTACAGTGACCGACGCAAGCGGAGCAACTGTAGAGCGCCCAAGCCATCGCTACGAACACAGCGAAGAAAATAGCGACAAAGGGGCCTATAAGCACTACATGTTGAAAGAGATTAACGAACAACCCAAGGTTGTGGCTAATCTTATTGCCCAGCAAATTGTTGATGGACAACTACAGAACATTCTTGACGACCGTGCTTTTGAAGCCTTATCACAGGCCAAAAACGTACAGATCATCGCTTGTGGCACAAGCTACCTAGCCGGTATGGTTGCCAAATATTGGATTGAAAGCTTGGCTGGCCTCGCGTGTCAGGTGGAAGTGGCTAGTGAATACCGTTACCGCCAGGCCGTAGTGCCCAAAGACACGCTGCTGATCACCTTGTCTCAGTCGGGAGAAACAGCAGATAGCTTAGCTGCTTTGCGCCATATCGACAAAACACAATTGGCCGCAAGCCTAGCTATTTGTAACGTGCCTTCAAGCAGTCTGGTACGTGAGTCAGACATGGTTTTGTTGACCCAAGCGGGCCCAGAAATCAGTGTGGCCTCTACTAAAGCCTTCACCACCCAACTGGTCACACTCCTGCACCTTACCTTATTATTGGCTCAACAGCGTTCAGATATAGACACGCAGCCCATTATTGAGGCAATGCAAACTCTGCCGGGCGTATTACAACAATGCTTGCAAATGGAAAGTAAAATTGAAGCCGTGGCTCAACGGTTTGCAGACAAACACCACACCTTATTCCTTGGCCGAGGCAGCATGTTCCCCATTGCTTCTGAAGGTGCTCTAAAGCTAAAAGAAATCTCTTATATTCACGCTGAGGCCTATCCTGCAGGAGAGCTTAAACATGGCCCGCTAGCCTTAGTGGATGCAAATATGCCCGTGGTTGTGGTTGCGCCTAAAGATGACATGCTCGATAAACTCAAAGCCAACATGCAGGAAGTACGTGCCCGCGGGGGTGAATTGTTTGTTTTTGCTGATGCCCACGCCAAAATGGCAGAAGATGATACTACTCATGTCATTGTGGTGCCAGAAGTGCACGAATTACTAGCGCCAATCGTCTACACGATTCCTATGCAGCTGCTGTCATATCATGTGGCTATTATTAAAGGCACGGACGTGGACCAACCGCGCAACTTGGCTAAGTCAGTCACAGTGGAGTAATTTTGGTTATATAAAGTACCACTTTGCCTTAATACCGAGTCAAAGTTTCTTTAACCACAGTACTACTATCGGTGCACTAAACCACAACGAATAGAGCATAATATTTGTTGGGCCGTGGGTCGCCATGCTAAACTGATAGTACCAAGTACCGATGCTTTAGGCGTCATCTTTATGTTGGTTCAAGGGTCTCATTGTTGGCGATGGCCGAGACAACCACAGTGTAGTATCCAGTGGTTGTCTAACCAAACCCTTTTACAGAACAAAGGGTGCTCAGCTTATCAGGTCGCTATCGCTAACTGGCAAAATCATAAATTTATCGAATGCTAGGCACAAGGGTTTTTACCGTGGAAAAGGGTAGTCAGTTAGATTATTTATTACTTCAATCGACTCAGCTGCGTTTTTTATTGTGGTTCTTTAGCGTGGTATTGGTACTAGCTATGGTAGTCACTTTGATTATCAACAAGCAACGTGTAAGTTTCGTCCACCACACACACGAAGCGGTTAATAATATAAATAGACAGCTGCTTATTAATGATGTGGCTTTATCTAGTTTTGGCAGTTTACTGACCAGCGTCGGCCCCCAGAACTCTCAAAAAACACGCGACTTCACAGAGTATATGCGTGATGCTTATCCGCATATTTATATGTTCGAAGCGCTGATTAGTATTGATCCAGCTAATAAAGCACAACACGAATCTCTCATGCAGGAGTTCGGCTACAAAGATTATAAACTCACTCGCTATGTGGGTAACAAGGAGCCTCAGGGAAAACCCTTTAATATGATTGATGGCGTGCCCATGCACTTCCCTATTATTTTTATAGACCCCTACATTGACTCGGTTAAAGGTCTAATGGGATTTGACATGATGTCTGTACAGACGACGCGAGAGCCGTTACTCGCTTCTTTGGCGTCGGGCGAACCTACTGCATCTGCACCTTACAAACTGCGAGAAGGTGGGCGTGGTTACGTATTAATCAAAGCGCTCGATACACTTGCTGACAAGGGGCCGGTTTATTCGGAAGGTGGCTTGGCAGTTTTGTTGATGATCAAAACAGATGCCATGCTGGTGTCTGTGGCCGATATTGTGCCTGCGGCGAGTGTGCGGTTACTCTACGGCAAACAGCGTAAGTTAGCTGCTGAAGAAATTTCGCCCCCAATAACTGCCTTGCCTATGATTAAAATAGATACCTTCATGGAAGAGCGTGATCTAGATGACTTAGGACAGCCTTTTACCCTGTCTATACGGCAATCTGCCGGGCTGTATGCCCAAGACCTTCAAGTCTTGGTGCTTATTTTCACGGTAATGTGTATAGCCTACGTCATCTACCACCGCAGTTTAATCGCCAAATATAGATTGCAGTTACAGCGCGATGTCGCTTTGGTTGAGCTAAGTCAGCAGCATGCTAATTTAGAAGTGATGGTGACCAAACGAACCAAAGAGCTGCAGCGAAAGAGCGACGAAAATACCCGTCTGGCACAACAGCTTATTCGCGTGCAAGAAGATCAATTTCACCACATTGCCAGAGAGCTACATGACGAGTTTGGTCAAACACTTACGGCGATTAAAATTAATGCCCACATACTAGAAAACGCACAAACCATGCAAGGGGCAGGCACCTACGCCCAAGATATCACTGCTCAAGCAGACGCACTGTATGAAACCATGCGTAATATGATTCAGCGTTTACGGCCAGAGGCGTTAGACATGTTTGGTTTAAAAGTGGCCGTTGAACAGTGTATTCTGGCGTTCCACTTACATGAGCAAGGTGTTGAGCTAAACCTTAATATTAGTGACTCGGTAGATGATGTAGCAGAAATGTATAGCATTGCAAGCTATCGTATAGTGCAAGAGCTGGTCAATAATGCGGTAAAATACGCTCAGCTAACTAAATTGAAGGTGTGGTTAGACGCTGCTGACGGCTACATGAATATTACAGTTGAAGATAACGGCATTGGTTTTGATCCACTGGAACATAAGGAGGGCTTTGGCCTTTCTGGAGTGGATGAGCGTGCGCGATCTTTAGGTGGCATTGTTGACATTAGTACCGTGGTGGATGAAGGCGTTAAGGTTTGTGTTCGTATCCCGTTACAGGATTGCTAAACCACACAAGTATATGGAGGAAGTGCCTTGGACTTAGGTGTTAGATTAAAAACAATTCGTAAACGCCTTGGGCTTTCGCAGCGTGAGTTGGCCAAACGTGCGGGGGTGACTAATAGCACTATCTCCATGATTGAGAAAAACACCGTCAGCCCTTCCTTTAGCTCTTTGCTTAAGGTGCTTAAAGGGTTTCCTATGGGTGTGGAGGAGTTTTTCACCGCTGACCTAGCCATGAGCAACCAAGTGGTTTTTAAGGCCGATGAGCAGGCCGACATGAGCGCTCAAGGCGTGGCTATAAAACTTATTGGCCACAGTGTGGCAGAGCGCAATATCTCTATGCTCAGTGAAACCTATCCTCCAGGCGCCGACACGGGTGAAGATATGATCACTTACGATGGCGAAGAAGCCGGCATTGTGGTGCAAGGTGCCATTGAACTTACAGTGGATCAGCAGGTTTATCATCTGGTCACAGGAGATGGTTACTTTTTTCAAACTCATCTACCCCATAGGTTTCGTAACTTGGGGGATATAATAGCCAAGGTTGTGAGTGCCAACAACGGCAACGTATCCCACTAGGCTCAGTCTCAGCATACCTTAGCTACAACATATCTCGCAAACGATACCAAGCCATGGCCAAGATCAGTGCTGGCGTTCTAAGCAGGGTGCCACCTGGGAAAGGTAAATGGCTAATTTCATTAAATAGATCAAACCGTTCAGACTGCCCTGCTACCGCCTCGGCTAACAGTTTGCCCGCCAACCCTGTTGCAGCAATGCCGTGGCCAGAAAAACCTTGAGCAAAATATAAGTCTTTGCCTACACAACCAAAGTGCGGGCCACGGTTCATGGTAATGGCTACATTACCACCCCATGAATAGTCCATTTGCACATCAGCCAATTGCGGGAATACCCCTAACATACGCTGGCGCATAGACTGTGTGAGATTGGGTGGTGCTAAGGTGGAGTAACTAACTCGGCCACCAAACAGCATACGATAATCTGCAGACAGACGAAAATAATCTAATACAAAATTAATGTCAGCAACCGCCATGTTGTTCGAGATCAATGCTTCAGCTCGTGCTTTACCCAGCGGCTGCGTAGCGCCGATATAAGTGCCCACCGGCATTATTTTGTTACTGATCTCAGGGACTAGTTTGCCCATATAAGCGTTACCGCAGAAAAGCACTTGTTGAGCGGTCACTTGCCCTTGTGCAGTATGGCAAACATTGGCTTTAGATTTTCTAGTCACCTTAGTCACTGCAGAATCTGTGTAAATAGTGACACCTGCATCTAAAGCAGCTTTTGCCAAACCTAAGGTGTAATTGAGTGGGTGAATATGGCCAGAGTTGGCATCATAAAGCCCTCCTATATAACGCTCACTTGCCATTTTGGATTGTACTTGCTGCTGGTTCCAAAGGCTTAAACTAGCATAACTGTAATCTTTTTCTAAAGAGGCCTGCCACTCTTCGAGTTCCTGCATCTGCCGTGGTTTTATGGCGGCGTGAAGGTGGCCTTGCTGTAGATCACATTGAATTTGGTGTTGGTCTACTCGCTGTCGTAGGATATCAATGGCTTCTACAGACATGTCCCACATGGCTTTTGCTGCTGTTTTTCCGGCAGACTTTTCGATCACAGGCATGTCACAGCCAAAACCAAAGATCATTTGCCCGCCACTGCGTCCAGAAGCCCCCCAGCCCACCAAGTTGGCCTCTACAACTGTAACTTTATAACCTCGTTCCGCCAAATTTAAGGCCGCACTAAGCCCAGTAATTCCAGCACCTACAACGCATACATCGGCACTGTGGTCGCCTTTTAATGTGGGGCACTCAATTTTTTGGTTGGCGCTCGCGGCATAATAGGAGTGGGTGTGTATTTGGCTCATAAAAATCCTGCAATTCAAAGTGTGCGTTGATACCAGTCTATTTCTAAGCTGCTTACGTGGAGGTTAAACTCGTCATATTCTTGTTGCTGCACCTGGGTGTATACCCGCAGGAAATCAGCCCCAAAATAGTTTGCAGCAAATTGGCTGTTGCTTAAAAGGCTGTAGGCATCCACCCAATTCAATGGCAGGCTTGGGGGTGTTTTTTCTGCGCCATTGCCGGTGGTTTTAGGGCCTAAAATCAAGTCATTGTTAAGGCCATACAATGCGCCTGCAAGTAGTGCAGACATAGCCAAATAAGGGTTGGCGTCGGCCCCGGCTACGCGGTGCTCTATACGTGTGGCAGGGCCCGAACCGTTAGGAATACGCAAAGCCACAGTACGGTTATCTACTCCCCATGTAGGGGCCATGGCGACAAAAAAGTCGGGCTGAAAACGTCGATAGGAATTAATTTTCGGGCACAGCATTGCCATGGTTTCAGCCATAGTAGCTTGTAGGCCAGCTAACGCTTTACTTAATACAGGGTTAGGTTGGTTATGCTCATCACAAGCAAATACATTGGTATCATACTCATCTAGTAAGCTCATGTGGATGTGCATGCCACTGCCAGCTTGGTCGGCATAGGGCTTGGCCATAAAGGTGGCGCTAAAGCCATGTTTTCGGCTCACACTTTTGATAATGCGTTTTAGTAGTATGGCTTGATCGCATGCTAATACAGGGTCTGCTACATGCTGCAGGTTTATTTCAAACTGCCCAGGGGCATACTCCGCTACTGCTGTAGAGGCAGGTATGTTTTGCGTTTGCGCAGCAAGCATGATGTCATCTAAAAGAGCACCATAGTCATCTAAATTGTCTACCGCATAAACTTGAGTGTCGGTCTCCCGAAGGCCTGTTAGCGGCGCTATTGGCGGCTGTAATTGGCCACAACTAAGTCGCTTAGCATCCGTCAGGTAAAATTCTAATTCAACCGCCACCATAGGGGTTAAACCCTGTGCTTGATACTGGTCGCATAGTTGATCTAAAACGTGGCGTGGGTTGGCGAAGTAAGCTTCACCAGGTTTTTGTTCCATAGTGACTAAACATTGAGCCATAGGCTTGTTCTGCCAGGGCACCATGGTTAGAGTGTGAGGAATTACTCTACAGGGCTGGTCACAATCACCCGTATCAAAACCAATGCCGGTGCTTTCAACGGTGTTGCCGTTTATATCAAGGGCAAATACAGAGCCAGGTAAATAAAACCCTTGCTCATACACCTTGAGCAACTCCTGTGCAGGGATACGTTTGCCTCGTAAAACGCCATGCTGGTCTGGCAGTAATAAATCTACGCTCACAAGGCCTGGGTGTGCGCTAAGAAAGGCTTCGGCTTCGCAGCTGGAGGCGACGGCATGGGGCATGAGTTAAAATCTCTTTGATAAGTCTTCCTGCGATGGTATCAGAAAGGTGGGGATAGGCAAGCTTAGAGAGTAATATGTTTGAAATAATACTATTATTTTTTACATAAAACGCAAATATATAGTTATATTAAAAGCAATACTTTATATTAATTAGATTTAAAACAACATGTTAGTGGTCAATGTTAGGATTTTATGTCGCCTTGACTAGGTGTTCATAATAACATACATTTAAACTTGAAGGTTAAAACGGTTTTATGCTATTGTCGATCACTTCAGTTAATCGTTATCCAGTGCTATATATGTCTAAACCTCTCATCGGCCTTGTGTGTGAAGTGAGCCAAGATGGCTTACATCCGTATCACCGTGTAAGCGAGAAATATGCCCGTGCAGTGGTAGATGGAATGGGCGCTGTGCCGGTATTAATCCCCGCGTTAACGAATACAGATAATCAGCTAGATATCGATATCGAGGCCTTATTAAACCACCTCGATGGTGTGTTGCTGCCTGGCGGTTATAGCAATATAGAGCCTCATCACTACGGCGAAACAAGCCGCGCAGGAACTCAGCACGACAGGGCTAGAGACAGCCTTGCGTTAGCGTTAATTCCAGCCGCGATTAAACAAGGGGTGCCATTGTTAGCGATCTGCCGAGGTTTTCAAGAAATGAACGTAGCCTACGGCGGCAGTTTACACCAGCATG
The DNA here is from genome assembly GCA_047625285.1 of Oceanospirillaceae bacterium. Classification (GTDB taxonomy): domain Bacteria; phylum Pseudomonadota; class Gammaproteobacteria; order Pseudomonadales; family Balneatricaceae; genus Njordibacter. The sequence continues at coordinate 3,181 of JBLHQO010000031.1, read as the reverse complement.
TGCAAGAGCTGGCTCCCTACGATGACCATCGGGAAAACAAAGCGGACACCTTTGAAGTGCAATATGGCCATAGCCACAGTATTACATTAACTAACAACGGCTTGTTGCGGCAGCTTTATGGTAAGGCCGAGGCACAGGTAAACTCATTACATGGCCAGGGCATTCATCAGGTGGGCCAAGGCCTAACGGTTGAGGCCCTGTCTGAGGACGGGTTAGTTGAAGCGATTACCGATGCCAATAGCCAAACCTTTAACCTGGCAGTGCAATGGCATCCAGAGTACCAAGTAACCAACGATGACCTTTATCAATCTATTTTTTCTGCCTTTGCCAACGCCTGTAATGGGCGTTTACAAAACCGAGGTGTTAGATAATTTATGACTAATTTTAATGGCCTAAAAACATGGCTAAAAGAACATAAAATAACAGAAGTTGAATGTATTGTGAGCGATCTTACCGGCATTGCACGGGGTAAGATTATGCCAGCGTCTAAGTTTTGTGATGACGCTGGCATTCGTTTACCTGAAGGCGTATTGGTCGCCACGGTTACGGGGGACTATTTAGACGATTACAGCATGATTGATCCCGCAGAAATTGATGTCTACTTAAAACCAGATCCTAACGCTGCACATCTGTTGCCGTGGGCAAGTGAACCTACTGCGCAAATTATTCATGATTGTTATGATAGCCACGGCGAATTGGTAGACCTTGCGCCACGAACAATATTGCGTAAAGTGCTTAAATTATATGAAGACATGGGACTTACCCCTATTGTGGCACCAGAAGCTGAATTTTACCTCACCCAAAAAAGTAATAATCCAGATTCTCCGCTAGAGGCACCCGTAGGGCGAACAGGACGTGCCGAAACCGGCCGTCAGTCTTATAGCATTGATGCCGTCAATGAGTTTGATCCGTTATTTGAAGACGTTTACGACTATTGCGAAGCGCAAAACCTTGATGTTGAGACCCTGATCCACGAAGAAGGGTTAGGGCAGATGGAAATTAACTTCCGCCATGGTGAAGCCCTATCCTTAGCTGACCAAGTGTTCTTGTTTAAGCGCACCTTGCGCGAAGCTGCTTTTAAACACAACTTATCGGCTACCTTTATGGCTAAGCCGCTACAAAATCAGCCGGGCAGCTCCATGCACATTCACCAAAGTATGTTGGATGCGCAAGGTAATAATATATTTGTCGGTGAAGACGGGGGTATTAGTGAAGCCCTCAAGCATTATATTGGTGGCTTACAAAAATACACTAAAGCCGTCACCGCTTTATTTGCCCCTAACGTCAATTCCTACCGACGTTTTTTGAAAGACGAATCGGCGCCAGTAAACATGCACTGGGGGTTTGATAATCGCACTGTAGGTTTACGAGTACCAGAAACTACAGGCCCTAATATTCGTGTTGAAAACCGAGTAGGGGGCGCAGATGCAAACCCGTATTTGGCCATGGCTGCAACTCTAGCATGTGGTTATTTAGGCATGAAAGAGCAGTTGGAGCCAAGCGCCCCAGTTGAAGGGAGTGCCTATGATAAAGGCACCAGAGAATTACCTCGTAGCCTTACTGAGGCCCTTATTCAGTTGGACCGGTGTGAGCCGTTACGAGAAATATTTGGCGATCGCTTCGTGAAAGCGTATCTGGCCGTGAAAGAGAAGGAAAACGATAATTTTATGCAGGTCATCAGTTCTTGGGAACGTGAATACCTGCTATTAAGTGTTTAATAGGAAATTAATATAATGAACGCAAAACAACACGACACTCATGATACTAAAACCCTGCAAGAGTTAGACAAGCAGAGTTATATGCACCCGTTTACCGACTCAAAAGCCATGTACGAAAAAGGCACTCGTATCATCACCGGCGCAGACGGCTGTTATATATACGATTCTGAAGGCGGAAAAACCTTGGACGGAATGGCAGGCCTTTGGTGTGTAAATATTGGTTATGGACGTGATGAGTTGGCTAATGTAGCTGCCAAGCAAATGCGTGAATTGCCATACTATAATAGCTTTTTCGGTACCGCCCACCCACCCGTCATAAAGTTAGCCGCACAGCTTAAAAAACTAGCGCCTAGTCATATTAGCCACGTATTCTTCACAGGTTCTGGTTCTGAAGCTAACGACACCAACGTACGTATGGTCCGTCACTATTGGCAGGCCAAAGGCCAGCCAAGCAAGCGCACCATCATTTCTCGTGACAATGCATACCACGGTAGCACCATGGCTTCCATGAGTTTGGGTGGCATGAAAGGCATGCACGCCCAGGGCGGCGTCATCGATGGTATTGAACATATTATGCAGCCACACTGGTATCACGAAGCTCTGGCTGGTGAAACTGAAGATGAATTAGGTTTACGTGCTGCACAAGCGTTAGAAACTAAAATTTTGGAGCTAGGTGCAGAAAATGTGGGCGCCTTTATTGGTGAACCAGTGCAGGGAGCGGGTGCCGTTATTGTGCCGCCAGCAACCTATTGGCCAGAAATTCAGCGCATATGTATAAAGTACGACTTATTGATTATTGCCGACGAAGTGATTACCGGGTTTGGCCGTACAGGTCACTGGTTTGCGTGTGAAGCCCTTGGCATTGAAGCCGACCTTATGCCAATTGCCAAGGGTTTATCGTCTGGCTATATGCCTATAGGTGGTGTATTAATTAGTGAACGAGTGGCTAAGGTAGTGATTGAAGGGGGTGAATTTGCTCATGGATATACCTATTCTGGCCACCCTGTAGCCGCAGCTGTAGCTTCAGCCAACCTTAGCATCATTGAAAATGAAGGCATGATAGAGAAGGTTCGCGATGAAACCGGCCCATACCTACAGCAACGGTTAGCGGAACTATTAGATCATCCATTGGTAGGCCAGGTTCGTGGTATTGGTTTAATGGCAGCCATAGAGCTAGTGCAAAATAAAGAAAGCCATGCCAACTACGCTAAAGAAATAGGTGTGGGTGGTATTTGCCGTGATTATGCTTTAGCGAATGGCTTGGTTATGCGAGCTGTAGGAGATAGTATGATCATGTGTCCTCCTTTGATTATAAGTAAGCTAGAAATTGATGAATTGATTGAAATCACGAAAAAGTCTCTTGATCAGACCCTAACCCAAGTAGAGGGTTAACCTGTTGAGCCTAGTGGAACTAGGCTTACTTTTTGTGCCAAGTAGCAAGCAAGCAGCGACTAAATTTAAAA
>JBLHQO010000030.1:0-13672 GCA_047625285.1 Oceanospirillaceae bacterium | reverse complement strand
AGCACCTCGCCAATAAGCTGAGACTCGCCTAGCAGAATCCAAGATAGCGGGAAGATGGTGACAATATGAAAAAGTGCGTAACTGGCTAATGCCGCAAAGGCCCCTAGAAAAATATAAGGACCTTGTTTGTTTAGCATTTCACCAGTACTGATGGGCTCCAGCTCACTCTCTTCCAAGGCGAGTGTATATTCTTCGGTCATTACTAAGCGAAGGCGAGCAAAGAGCGCAACAACGTTTATTGCAAACGCAACAAAGAAGGGGTAACGCCAGCCCCAGGCTTGAAAGTCTTCGTCACTCACGCTAGTGATCAAATATAGGAATAATAAATTAGCGATTAGAAAGCCTATTGGCGCACCAAGTTGGCCAATCATTGCATACCAGCTTCGCTTAGATTTTGGTGAATTCAATACTAATAAAGAAGGCAGTCCATCCCATGAGCCACCTAGGGCAATACCTTGTAAAACTCTAAACATGATCAGCAAAAATATTGAAGCCCCACCGAGCGTATTATAGCCCGGTAAGAAAGCAATACCTGCTGTTGCTGTACCGAGTAAAAGCAATGAAGTGGTGAGCTTTACACTGCGGCCACATCGACGTTGAATAATCATAAAGAGTGCGGTGCCAAAAGGTCTTGAGATAAACGCCATAGAGAAGATAGCAAAACCGTAGAGTATGCCCTCTAATGTGCTCACAAAAGGGAAAAACACGTTGGGAAATACCAACACGCAAGCGATTCCAAACACAAAGAAGTCAAAATGTTCTGATGCACGGCCAATAACAACGCCGATAGCGATTTCACCGGGAGCAACAGTAGAATGCTTTTCAGAAGTTTGCTTTTCTATGGCCGAAGAGCCACTAGTTATATTAGAGTTGGTCGAACTGGCCATGGCGAAATTATCATCCGAATTTATAAAGGAGGCTAGAGTACTCCTATCTTGATACACCAGCCATAGGACAAATTGTCCAATTCTATCCTCTACTTATTTATTTTAAAGTGCAACTTCTGTTTTACACTTGAATTCGCGAGTGACGATGTCAATTAACAAAATTTTACGCAAGATTTACTTTCCAGTCTCTTTCATATTATTGTCGGGCTGCGACACTGTGGTGATGTCACCCTCCGGCGATATTGCTGCTCAACAAGCTAATCTTCTTGTTTGGGCAACGGGTCTAATGTTGATTATCGTTGTTCCTGTGATTTTCTTTATCCTACTTTTCGCATGGCGTTATCGTGCTGGCAATAAGGAGGCTATCTATGAGCCCGATTGGGATCACTCTACCAGCTTAGAGCTTCTTATTTGGGCTGCACCGTTGGCTATTGTTATTGCTTTGGGCGCTCTTACTTGGGTCAGCACTCACAAACTTGATCCCTACCGACCCCTTGATCGCATCGCTGAAAATAGGCCAATTCCTGAAGGAGTTGAGACTTTGGTTGTAGAAGTTGTGGCGATGGATTGGAAGTGGTTATTCTTTTACCCAGAGTATGGAATTGCGGTGGTTAACCAGCTAGCAGCACCGGTTGATCGTCCTATTAAATTTAAGATTACTTCGACCACTATGATGAATTCATTCTTTATTCCTGCGCTTGCGGGCCAGATTTATGCAATGGGCGGCATGGAAACTAAGCTACATGCCGTTATTAACGAAGCTGGGAATTATGATGGTTTCTCTGCCAATTATTCTGGTAAAGGATTTAACGGTATGAGGTTTAAATTCATTGGTATGCCTGAGGATAGTTTTGATGAGTGGCTTGTCAAAGTTAAAACCGATGGCAAAACGCTGAGCCGTTCTGTTTATAAAGAGCTAGCAAAACCAAGCGAGTACAATCCGGTGCAATACTACAGCGCAGTCGAGCCTGAACTTTACGAATCTATTCTTAATCGTTGTGTTGAGCCAGGTACCCCGTGTATGAAAGATTGGATGACGCCTCATAAGGGCGATCACAGCACACCGGTTGGTGCAAGCATTGAGGGCAAGACCAACCATGATCACTAACTTGCTGAGTACAGCTGTGTTAACTATTCCGCCTATATTCTATTCACTGACAATGCCCCACGGGCACTGGTACTTTTCATGATTGAACAGTTTGATTTAAGCAAGCTTGTATTCGGCCGTCTTACTTGGGACGCCATACCTTTACACGATCCTATCCTGATTGCGACATTCACCCTGGTTATGATTGGTGGTTGTACCTTAGTAACGGCATTAACTTATTACAAGGTTTGGGGATACTTATGGCGGGAGTGGATTACCAGCATTGATCACAAGCGCATCGGCGTAATGTACATGATATTAGGTTTTGTGATGTTAATGAGGGGCTTTTCTGACGCCATTTTGATGCGGGTTCACCAAGCATTTGCTTTTGGCGATTCTGCGGGTTTTTTGCCACCGGATCATTACGACCAGATCTTTACCGCTCACGGCGTCATCATGATTTTCTTTGTCGCAATGCCTTTTGTTGTCGGCCTGATGAATTACATTGTGCCGTTGCAAATTGGGGCGCGAGACGTTGCGTTTCCATTCTTAAACAATTTAAGTTTTTGGATGACTGCGGCTGGTGCCGGCTTAGTCATGGTATCGCTATTTATCGGCCAATTTGCAAAAACTGGGTGGCTGGCCTACCCGCCTTTATCTGGAATATTGCAAAGTCCTGGTGTTGGAGTTGATTATTATATTTGGGCCTTGCAGATAGCTGGGGTGGGAACCTTGTTGTCGGGTATTAACCTTGTGGTAACCATCGTTAAAATGCGCGCTCCTGGTATGAATATGATGAAAATGCCAGTATTTGTTTGGACTTCGCTATGTGCCAATGTTTTGATTGTCGCTGCGTTCCCCGTTTTGACTGCGGTAATGGGTATGCTTACTCTAGACCGATACTTGGACATGAATTTTTTCACCAACGATCTAGGCGGCAACGCCATGATGTATGTCAATCTAATTTGGATTTGGGGTCATCCAGAGGTGTATATTTTGATCTTGCCGCTTTTCGGTGTATTTTCTGAAATAGTCGCTACCTACAGTCGTAAACGCCTGTTTGGTTATTCATCTATGATTTACGCCACCGTAGTAATTACGGTGCTGGCTTATATGGTATGGCTACACCACTTCTTTACGATGGGTTCTGGCGCGACGGTGAACAGTTTCTTTGGTATTGCCACTATGATTATCTCAATTCCGACGGGCGCAAAACTGTTTAACTGGCTGTTCACCATGTATCGTGGTCGGATCCAATTTGACGTGCCTATGTTATGGACTATCGGCTTTATGATAACTTTCATTATTGGTGGCATGACAGGTGTTTTATTAGCCGTACCACCGGTAGACTTTGTGCTGCATAACAGCCTGTTTTTGATCGCTCACTTCCATAACGTTATCATCGGTGGAGTAGTTTTTGGTACCTTTGCTGCTGTTACCTATTGGTACCCTAAGGTGACTGGTTACAGGCTCGACCCGTTTTGGGGTAAAGCGTCATTCTGGTGCTGGTTCATTGGCTTTTATCTCGCATTTATGCCGCTCTACCTACTGGGTTTCATGGGTGTAACGCGACGCATGAGTTATTTTGACGATCCGTCACTGCAGATTTGGTTCCAGGTTGCGCTGTGTGGCGCCTTGCTAATTGCACTAGGCATTCTTTGTTTTATTATTCAACTATATGTGAGCTACAAAAACCGCGATGCGCTAAGTGATAAGACTGGCGATCCATGGAATGGCCGCACTTTAGAGTGGTCAACCTCTTCACCACCACCGCAGTACAACTTTGCTTTTACGCCTCGAGTGTATGACATCGATGCGTGGTGGCACATGAAAGCCAATGGTTTTGTTCGCCCTACCGATGGCTTTATGCCCATACACATGCCCAAGAATACGGCAGCGGGTATCGTGCTTGCCGTTATTAGCGGTGTGTTTGGCTTTGCGATGATTTGGCACATGTGGTTAGTTGCTGGTTTAGCTTTTGTTGCACTTCTAGCTGCCATTATTATTCATACGTTTAATTACAATCGTGAATACTATATACCGGTTGAAGAAGTTGAGAAGGCCGAGACGAAATTTTTGGAGAAACAAGTAGATTTGGCCGACACGAGATTTGCGGCTAATAAAACTGAGGTAATTGTTTAATATGGCAAACTCGATAGTAATGCCGGTAGCACATCCGGTTAAATTTGAATTTTTAGTGCGTGAAAAAGAGCACGTTGCCAACGGTACTTTGTTGGGATTTTGGCTCTATCTGATGAGCGATTGCCTAATCTTTGCTGCGCTCTTCGCCACCTATGGTGTATTAAGCCAAAGTTATGCGGGTGGACCAACGGGCGCTGACCTGTTTGACTTGCCATTAGTAGCGTTAAACACCAGTTTCCTACTGGTTTCGTCGATTACTTACGGTTTTGCCATGCTACAAATGCAGCAAGGAAAATTGTCAGGGACTATGCTTTGGTTAGGCATTACCGGCGTATTAGGTGTGGCATTTTTGGGCTTAGAGATTTATGAGTTTTATCATTTAATCCAGCTTGGCGCAGGCCCACAAACTAGCGGTTTCTTATCCGCATTTTTTGCACTCGTAGGCACTCACGGCCTTCATGTTGTTTTCGGTATACTTTGGCTAGTGGTACTATTAGTGCAACTTCGTATGTACGGACTTACTGGCGCCAATCGTCGTCGTCTTTTCTGCCTGTCAATGTTTTGGCATTTTCTTGATGTTGTTTGGATTGGCGTATTTACTATTGTCTACTTGATGGGGTCAATGTCATGAGCGAACAAAACCAACACAGTCTAGACCACCACAAGGAAGAAGGTCCGCACAGCACCTTTAGTGGCTATATGATTGGCTTTATTGCCTCAGTCATTTTAACGGTCATTCCTTTTTCATTAGTCATGACCGATGTATTTAGCTCACAAAATATGACTATCGTAATCATACTCGGTTTGGCTTTAGTACAAATTGTGGTTCATATGATTTATTTCTTGCACATGAATTTTCACTCTGAAGGAGGGTGGAACATGCTCTCACTGATTTTCACATTACTGTTAGTCTTTATTACTTTGGCAGGTTCACTTTGGGTAATGTACCACATGAACGTCAATATGATGCCGGGTATGATGGATAATTAACGGCTGATTATTGTCGTCCACACAGTGAGTAAATTTGATGATGCATAAGCGCAGTCCGCTAGTAAATTGGTCTATTGCACTCTTCGCGCTATTTTCTTTCGTCAGTCTAATTCTGCTAGGCAACTGGCAGTTAGATCGTCGCATCTGGAAACTGGACCTTATGCAGCGTGTTGATGCTCGAGTTCACGCATCACCAGAATCAGCTCCAGACGTCACTCAATGGCAGGCTGTCAGTAAAGAAGTCGACGAGTATCGCCGGGTCTTGGTGGAAGGCAACTTCCTTAGCGACAAAGATACCTTAGTGGTCACGGCAACTGATCTAGGCAGTGGCTACTGGGTACTCACACCCTTTCAGCGGCTCGATGAGAGTATTGTTTTAATCAATCGAGGATTCATCACTCAAGGTATTCAACCCACACCACCGCTAACCAGTTTGCAGCAGGTGGTTGGGTTGCTGCGAATGAACGAGCCCGAAGGTAGTGTATTAAGAGCTAATGATCCAACTTCGGATCGCTGGTATTCAAGGGATGTGGCTGCAATTGCTACCCACCATGAGTTAACCGCCGCACCCTACTTTATTGACGCAGAAAAAAGACAGCTTGAACAGCTACCGTTGGCCACGCAAATCGGCCAAATTCCTGTGGCTGGGCTTACCAGAATTAGCTTTTATAATAGCCACATGGTCTATGCCGTCACGTGGTACGGTTTAGCTATTATGATAATTGGTGCTGGCGTCATTATGATTCGAGAGGATCGTCGGTCAAAATCGAACTAAAACCTGCTGCAACTTAGAGGTACACATAGGTATACTATCATAAACGCTTAAAAGTTAATGATAACAACAAACAGCCAATTATGACCGACAACCTATTGCAGCTCAGCCAAGCTACCAGTGATGATACTGACACCCTTGGTAAACACATGCGCCAGCTTGTGCAGCTTCGCTGGTTGGCTGTCCTAGGTCAATTTTTGACTATTATCGTTACTCACTATGGCTTTGGCGTAGAGTTGCCAATGCAGCTAATGCTAAGCGTACTAACTGGGCTCGTTGCATTTAATGCGCTTAATGAGTTCGCTCTGCGGTTTCGACACCGAGTACGTACTGCAGAGTTATTTATGGGCCTATTGGTGGATATGGCCATATTGACCATTCAGTTATATCTTAGTGGCGGTGCTACAAATCCTTTTGTTTTCCTCTACTTGCTGCAAGTTGGGCTTGCAGCCGTACTTTTGGCGCCATCCTATGCCTGGGCGCTACTCGGTGTTGCCACACTCTGTTTTCTCTGGCTAGCAGAGAAAGCTCGGCCACTTGAATTAGCTCAAGACTACCACCTCGGCATACACAGTTATTATGTAGAGGGTATTTTGATCTGTTTGATCCTTAATGCCGCTTTGCTGGTCATTTTTATCAATCGTATAAACCGCACGCACCGTGAACATGATGCGCGTCTCGCTGAATTACGTCAGCGTGCCGCAGAGGAAGGCCATATTCTTCGAATGGGCTTGTTAGCATCTGGTGCCGCGCATGAATTAGGCACGCCGTTGTCTACTATTGCGGTTATTCTTGGTGATTGGCAGCGCATGCCCTCTCTTAAGTCAGATCCAGATCTCGGTGAAGAAGTTACTGAAATGCAAATCCAAATTCAACGCTGCAAAATAATTGTTAGCGGTATACTGATGTCTGCAGGTGAGACTCGAGGTGAGTCCTCGGGCGAGACCACGGTATGTGAATTTTTTGACGAACTAATCAGTGATTGGCAAAGCACTCGCAAAGTACAAGAATTTAGTTTTGAAAATTTAGTTGGCGAAGATGTCGATATCGCGTCAGATACCGTATTAAAACAAACTATCTGCAACCTTCTGGATAACGCTCTGGAAGCCTCCCCGGAGTGGGTTGGTCTTGAAGTCTTACGGCAAAATGATAAATTATTTATTAAAATTATTGATCGTGGGCCAGGCTTTTCCAGTGAGATTTTAGAGCGCCTTGGACAGCCCTACCAATCTACCAAAGGCCGTTCTGGCAGCGGCCTCGGCTTGTTTTTCGTTTTTAATGTCGCACGTATTTTAGGTGGTGAAGTAAAGGCATGGAATCGACAGGAAGGAGGCGCCGAAATAAACCTTTGTTTACCACTTGATGTACTCCGCTTAAAAGAGGCTTGAAGTTATGAAAGATGATGGAAATAGTATACCTAGAACCCTGATACTGATTGAAGACGATGCCGCCTTTGCAAGAACACTGGGGCGATCATTTGAGCGCCGCGGCTACACCGTCCTCAGTACCAATAGTTTAAAAGGTGCGCTGAATATTTTAGAACATCATTCCCCAGGCTATGCCGTGGTAGATCTTAAATTAGACGGTGAGGCCTCTGGCCTTTCGTGTGTCCAAGCTTTACATGAACGAGACCCTGATATGCTCATTGTTGTGCTGACTGGTTATGCGAGCATCGCTACTGCAGTTGAAGCAGTAAAGCTTGGTGCATGCTATTACCTTGCGAAACCCTCAAATACCGATGACATAGAAGCTGCATTTAATAGTGCTGAAGGCAATGTGAAAGTAAAGATTCGTGGTCGCGCTACCTCAATCAAAACCCTTGAGTGGGAGCGTATTCACGAAACACTTGCTGACACCGGATTTAACATCTCAGAGACGGCTAGAAGACTGGGTATGCACCGTCGAACTCTCGCTCGAAAACTCGCGAAACAACAGGTTAATTAGTGACGATCTAGGGATATATAAATCTTTGAAATATAGTGCAGCATTTTTGTAAACTTAAAAGGCTTGTTAAATTTTTGGCTCGTCAGTAAAATTAGTGGGCTAACTCAGGGGCAGGAAGTTTCCCTGATACCTGATACAGCCCGATTTCAGTGCATTTATAGGTTCTTACGCCATAGGAACTGCAGTGACGGCCTGAGACCTTATCCAAGGTCCTGAAACTGCCCCTGCGCACGATTCTTTACTACCTTGTCAACATCATAGATGCGGCCATTCATACACAGATAAACGCCCTCTGGGAGCGTCTGCACAGCAGCCACGGCTACACCTAGATTAAAATCAGCATCACTAAGCTTCATGATGGCTGGTTGCATCGCCCCCATGATGACAATGGTTTTCCCCAGGGCCTGCTTTAGCACCTGCCCAGTATCCACCATGGTGTCGGTGCCGTGAGTAATAATCACATGATCGGCGGGGTGAGCTTGCACTGCGGCAAGAATAGCTTGACGATCTGCGTCAGTCATTTCCAAACTGTCTTTGCATACCATCTGGCTGACGTCATAGTCAAAATTGACCTTGACCCTTTGTAAGATTTCAGCCGCAGCTGGTGCACCAATTTTATAGTCACTCAGCGCATCAAAATAAACTTTGTCGATGGTGCCGCCAATAGCAAGAATTTGTAATTTCATAAAACCATTCCTATTTGCCCCAGGGGCAAAGTGATTCGACCTTTTCACGGCCAAGTTTATTCAGTGTTTCAATGTTGTCTGCGTAAATTTTCTCAGGATCTTCAACGTGGGCTAAAGCCTTAGTCATTTGCGCCTGACGAATAAGATGTATAGTTGGATACGGCGCACGATTTGTAAAGTGACTTAAGTCGTCAAAATCAACGCCCTCAAACTGATACTGCGGGTGGAATGACGCTAATTGTATATGGTCCGTTAAATCAGCTTCCTCTAATAATTGCTGAAACCAATCCAACACATCTAGGTAATCATCAAATACTTCTAGGCCCTGCGAAAACATCAGCAAACTAGTGGCAATGGTATTTTCATCCGTCTCAAGCAAGTACTGCAATTGTGTTACATAAAACTGTTTTAACTGGGCGTCCTTGATGCCATCACAAACGGCATAATGCACTTGGCCTTGCGCCACCACGCTATGGGAAAAAGGGCATAAATTTAAACCAACCACCATTTGGTCAAGCCATTGACGGGTGACTTGAATAATTTCTTGGTGAGCTAGTGACAGTGTCTTAGGGCTAAACTTATTGATACAATAGTTCCTTTCTTTTGCCTTACTTACTTTATTGACGAGCTTACTGTGCCCATTTCTCTGGTTCACTCACAAAAGTCTTACCCATGTGCTTGGCGCAGTTACAGGCGTCCAATGTTTCATAGAATCCCTAGGCACTGGCAAGCTTGGCTGCAGGATAAAGGCTCGTTAACACAGCGCCTCGTTCATGCAAGTGATGGCAATTTTGAAGTCCGTGTGGTTAGCAATCGATGGGGCATCCCCTGCCAATCAGAAGCCAACGCACTGATGCTTAAACCTCGCCAAAAAGCCATTATCCGCGAAGTTGAGTTACTTTGTCATGGCCAAGTGTGGGTTTGTGCTCGAAGCATTATACCCCACAGTACCTTGACGGGTAGATTACGGCAATTTAAAAATATTGGTACTAAGCCCTTAGGCGCGCTGCTGTTTAAGCACCCTAGTATGGTGCGTGGGGCATTAGAGGTGACCAGTCTTAAACAAAGGAACAGCCGACAACAGCACTGGGCTAGGCGGTCTGTGTTTTATTTAGATGACAAAGGTATGTTGGTGACTGAAGTATTTATGCCACCAATGGCTTGCGTATTGCCGCAAGGCGATTAGGTAATAACTCTTGTAAGCTAAAAAATAGTTGTTCATAGGCAGCTTGCCCGGCGCTTAACGGGTCTACAAGTTCATTTGTACCCGCTAACAACTGGTAACGTGGTGCGCGTTCTTGATTTAATTGAGCTCCTAGGTTTACCGCAAAAGCAAGGTGTTCCTGGGTCATTCCCCACACATCATCTGCCCACTTTAAGTCTGCAACCGATAACAACTGACTAGTACCTTGCCAATGGATGTCGGCCTTAGCGAGCGCCACAAGTGCTTCTGGTGTTGTAGCATCACCTGAATTCGCCCGAATACCACGAGACTTAACTTCTAAATTTAGATCGTTAACCTGCAACCATTGTTGTGCCATGGCATGAGCCATTTGTGATCTACAGGTATTACCCGTGCAGAGTAACAACAACTTATGTGGTTTTATTGGCATGATAATCACTTTGGACAGCGACAGTAAAGGTGCTTATGGTAGCATGGTGACTTTGCTATAAGTTGAACCATTATCGTGATTTCGTTTATTTCTCGCTGGCCCCATTTTAAAAGTCTTATGCGCCTAGACCGTCCAGTAGGCACTTACTTGCTCCTTTGGCCTACGTTATGGGGCCTTTGGCTAGCGGCTGCAGGTTTACCAAAGCTGGATGTATTGCTTATCTTTGTGGTGGGGGTCTATGTGATGCGGGCTGCAGGTTGTGTGATTAATGATTACGCTGATCGTAAAGTAGATGGCCATGTTGAGCGCACTAAGAAAAGACCCTTGGCAACAGGCATTATTAGCCCTAAAGAAGCCTTGGTGCTGTTTTTTGGCCTGTGTTTAGCGGCTTTCATATTAGTGTTGTTTACTAATAGTTACACCGTAGCCCTTTCTCTTGTCGCTGTTGTTCTAGCCGCTGCTTACCCGTTTATGAAACGCTATACGCACTGGCCCCAAGCCGTATTGGGGGCAGCATTTGCTATGGCTATACCCATGGGTTTTGCTGCCCAAACGGAATCTACGGGGCTAACGGCTTGGCTGACCTTTGCAGCTGCAGTGTGCATGACTATTGCCTACGATACTTATTACGCCATGGTCGACAAAGAAGATGATTTGAAAATTGGTATAAAATCCACTGCGGTGCTTTTTGGCCAATGGGACCTAGCAATCATTGCAGCTTTTCAGGCCGTGTGTGTAGGGTTATTATTTGCAGTGGGTCAAATCAACCACCTTAACAGCCCTTTCTACCTAGGCCTGACGGTGATGGCGGGGCTATATATATACCAACACTGCCTAGGCCGCAGCAGGATTAGCAACAATTACTTTAAAGCCTTCATTAACAGCCACTGGGCGGCGCTAAGCGTTTGGATTGGCCTATTGATCAACTATATTTAGAGACTCGTGCTCGCTCACATACAGCGCTGTAGCCCCAGCCACTGCAATTGGCATCATAAAGAAATTAACAATCGGCACCATTAATAAAAGAGACACACCGCCGCCAAAGCCTAAGTGTAGCAAGCGCCGTTCACTCAAGCTGCGCTTCATTTTTCGAAAACTTACGCCATTATTATCCATTGGGTAATCTACATACTGAATCACCATCATCCAGGCGCCAAAAAAGATCCATAACCAAGGTGCTATAACGTTAATTCCGGGAATTAGGGTTAGCACCAGTAGCAGCAGAATTCTTGGCAGGTAGTAGGTTAGTTTGCTGATTTCCCTGCCGACAGACCTAGGAATGCTCGCTAAGATCGCACCAAAACTTGCCTCTCCTAAATCTTGCCCCGTTAAATGCAACTGTACTTTCTCGGCCAATAAGCCATTGAAGGGGGCCGCTATAAAGTTAGCTAACAAGTTAAAGCCAAAGAATACCGCCATGCCAAATAAAAGCGCAAACAAGAACCACAAAAACCAAGTAATGCCACTCATCCACTCAGGCAACCAGGACACAAGGTCACCCATCCATCCGCCCACTAAGGAAATCAAGAAACCAAGACCAAGGCCAAGCATAATAACGTTTACCAACAATGGCAGCAGTACAAATAACCTTAATCCAGGGTGCGTCAGTAATTTTGCCCCTTGTAGCAGGTAACCAAAACCTTTAACCAATTTCATAACTTATTCTCTTTCTATCATCATGTAATGAAGCGACTAGTAT
Organism: Oceanospirillaceae bacterium; assembly: GCA_047625285.1. Taxonomy (GTDB): domain Bacteria; phylum Pseudomonadota; class Gammaproteobacteria; order Pseudomonadales; family Balneatricaceae; genus Njordibacter. Next base: position 1,852 of record JBLHQO010000030.1, on the reverse strand, counting down.
TCTACTGCACTGCACTGTAACTGCACCTGTCTCATCAGTAACCGACAGGTATTCGCTTCTGACCGGTCAAAGCACACGTCTCGTAACCAGTCTTTACTGGCTTGGTCTTTGTTTTCGGTAAATTTTGGCACATCATTACACATATCAGCACTGGGTGCGGCGACTTGGAAACAAGCCTTCAAAAACTTTCCATAGTACACACCACTACTGAAGTCGGTATGCCCTGTGTTCTGACGAAAGGTTTCGTCTAAACACGCTTGCTGGTCCTGTAATTGGCCAAAAGCTTTTCCAGCAGCAATAAACTCTGGTACAAGTTGAGTGTGTTTAATATTGAGGTTGGCTTGATATTGATTAAAACCAATATAAACAAAAGCAAACATCACTAAAGCCATCACCAGCCCTGGTAATCGTTTATTAAAGTTAGACATAGAAGCTCTTTAAAACACAGGAAGGATAGTCCTTAGCCTTCGTTCATGCTGATACCAATATTACTCACACCATTAGCCACAGACATAGCCTTAAGCTGATCAATTTGAGCAGCTTTGGCTACATTTTGAGAGAGCAAAAACTGCATCACATCAGATTGAAAAGCCAGTTCCTGAACCATCAGTTCATGGGTGGAAATATGACGAATAAGTTGTTCGTCACTTAACTCGTCTTCCGCATGTAGTTCGACGAACTTAGCCACGCTCTCACGTGACAAATGCGCCACACTAGCAGCATCTTCAAAACTTGCGTTACCAACGCAGTGTAGTGTGGCCATCAATGCCACCAAGGCATCAAAGGCCAGGCCAGCACCAAAACTTTCGTCTTCTTCACCGTGAACAATGGCCTCAACCTTAGTGAGTTGAGTGTCTGCGTTCATATTCCCACGCAAGGAAAGCTGTTTCCAGACCTGGTCTAACGCTGTTCTGGCAATAGTCACCTGATTAGTTTCTACCAAACTATCGTACAAGGCATAGTGAGGGAAAATACGTTCGCAAAGTGCTGCAGAGAAAGCTGTTTGCTGCCAATCCTGCATGTCCCGCAGCGGGGCGTATAACTCATCGAAGTACATAGTATTTCTCCAAAGTAACCAATTGCGTAATATTATAAAGGGTTATTGCCCTAGGGTCATCGGTCCTTATTGAAGGCTGGTCAATCTAAAGTAAAACTAACCCCGAGCAACTGCAATAGCTGCGACAATTATACCACCACCTAACACACGAGAAATGATATTAGCCTTTGGGGACTCACCCATATAATTAAATAGTCTGCGCCCCATCAGGCCATAGCTAATCATCACCACGGCTAAGCAGGTCATTTTTAGGGCACCAAAATAGACAATATCGTGGGCAAAATATTCTGGGCGAGTAAACTGTGGGAATAACGCCATGAAGAACAACAGGGCTTTGGGGTTCGACAATGAAGTGAGCATGCCCTGTCTGTAACTAGACCACATCGTTTTGTATTGCCCTGCCTGTGGATTTTCATCGGCATGGGGCCTGCCTATGCCGTAACGGATTATTTTATAACCCAAATAAATTAAATAGGCGGCGCCGATGTAACGTAAGGTATCAAATACAACAGGGGTTTGAGTGAGCACTAAACCTAAACCCGTTGCTACCAAACTAATCCAAATTATATTAGAGGTTAATAAACCCATTGTTCCGGCAAGGACATTACGGAAACTAAACGCTGATTGGTAAAGGACAAACAACACTGCGGGCCCAGGAGTCACTTCTAGGAACAAGGTAATTGCTAAGAATTGTAATGTGGACTCGAGCATAGGTGATTCCCTTAGTTTTGGCGCAAAGATTGTAGCACTTGCAATTGGTGCGAGCGATGAGAGATTGTATCTGTACGCCGGCAG
>JBLHQO010000029.1:0-13705 GCA_047625285.1 Oceanospirillaceae bacterium | reverse complement strand
CCAGCGAGATATGTGTATAAGCGCAGGCTATAGTCTTAGTGTGCAAGACACGGTGGGTTCTGATATAGCCTTTGCCGCTATTGCCCACTTGGGGCAAACCATTCCTGCGCATCTACTGCGTTGTATTCTAGATACTAGGGATATGGTGAGTATTACGACTGCCGATGCTGCTGGCCCCGACAAGGGTGCTTTTGATCGACACAATGGTTGGATTACCGCACCAGAGGCTCCAGGGCTAGGTATTGAACCACGCATGGAAGTTCTGGGCGAACCAGTAAAGACCTATAGATAGGTTGATAGTTTGTAAGTCTAAGATGTTGACGCCGTAGCGCCCCTGCGACTAAGTAAAATGCCACCCAATATAAGAAATAACCCCACAAACATGGCTAAGGTCAGGGTTTCACCAAACAATATAACGCCAAACATAACACTGAATAAGGGTACTAGATAACCCACTTGGGCTACGAAGGTGTAGCCGTACTGCCGTATCAGGTAAAAACGCACAAAAAAAGCTGCGCCTGTGGGTATTAACCCCAAATACACCAGAGCGATAATGGCTGAGCTAGACAAATTAGCACCCTGGTTGGCCTGAGCAAAGGGGTTTTCTAATAAAAGGCTGGCAGGTAAGGTGATGATGCAGCCGCCCATAAGTACCCCAGCAGCCACCATAGCACTGCTTATGCCTGTGAGTCGTTTTACCATGGCACCAGAAATAACGTAGGACGCCGCGGCAGCAATAATGGCTAACTGAGGCAGTAAGTCGCCTACACCCTTGGTGAAGGTATCCAGGCCAATAACGCACAAAACACCAATAAACCCAATCACAAAGCCTGCTGTTTTAAAGCGAGTTATACGTTCGTTGCTATTGGTAAAGTGGGCCAGAAGGATGGCAATGAGCGGGCCTGTGGCCATAAAAATTGCAGCTCTACCTGAATCTAACGTTTGCTCACCCCAAGGAATAAGCATAAATGGTAGGGCGCAGTTGAAAAATCCAATCAACAAAAAGCTCATCCATATTGAGGCAGATCGAGGTAATCGATCGCCTTTCATTAAGGAGTAGGCTAATAACACCAAGGCAGCAATAAGAATACGCCCAGCAGCAATGCTAACAGGCCCAAATCCTTCTAAGGCATACTTGATGGCCTGAAAGGATGAGCCCCACACAGCCCCTTGTAAGGCTAGTAGTGTGTAGGCGTGAAGCCCCGGCATTTTGATCATCTAAGGTTACTCAGTGTAGTGATGTTGGGCATCACCAATGATGGTTTCAACCGCGCAGCTCCATTGCATGAGCTGCAGATCTTGGCCGTGGCCCATCATGATTTGTAAGCCCAACGGCATAGCATAATCGTCCAATCCGCAAGGCAGTGTAGCTGCGCATAAGTATTGTAAATTGGCCACTTGAGTATTACGTAAGGCTTTGAAATTGCGTTCTTTATACTGTTCTATATTGGTTTCTACGTAAGCTAAGGTTGGCGCGCTTATGGGGCAGGTAGGGCACACCGCAAAGTCTACTGTTGCTAGCACTGCTTCTGCAGCTTTATTGAATGTTTGTATGAGTGCGTTTTTATCAGCGACTTGGGCCGGAGCGTTAGATAGATCTGCATCCGTAAGGTGGGCAAAGCGCATTTTGGTGCTTGGTGCCAGTTGATCAAACCAGGGCTTTCTATCGGGGGCTTTTATAAATGCCGGAAACTCCAGTGCTGATAATCCACCTTGCAAAAAAAGCTGATAAGTTTCTTCAATATAAGGCCAATCTAGCTCTACTAAAATTGCACCAGCAGCTTCCAGCTGTGCCAATGCAGCCAGCACTTTGTTATCGATGTTACCTTCACATCCTTCAAACAGTGCCGTAATTACACCAATACGAACACCTTTCATGGGCTTTTTCGTAAGCATGGTTTGAGCAATGAAGGCCCTCGGGTTATCACTAGTTGCTGGGTCCATCACAGCAAACCCCCAAAGTGCATCGGCAGCGCTTAAAGCTAGCAGACCAGCAGTATCAACACTGGGTGATAGTGGCACAATACCGTCTTTCTCCCACCGCCCAGCGCTGGTTTTAAGGCCAAAGGTTCCGCAAAATGCAGCTGGAACACGTACAGAACCTGAAGTGTCTGAGCCTAATGCCAGTTGGCAAGCTCCCATCCATAAAGAAACAGGTGCACCCGAACTAGAGCCGCCAGGCACTCGGTGTTGTTTAGTATCAAATGGGTTTACGGGCACCGGCCAATGGGGGTTAGTGCCAAGCCCACCAAAGGCAAACTCTACGGTATGGGTTTTACCACAAATATGCGCACCTGCATCGGTTAAGCGCTTAACCAAAGTGCCAGAGGTGTTGAATTCTTTTAGCGCCAAAGGCGAACCTGCATAGGTGTCAAAGCCGGTCACCGCATAAAGATCTTTTGCAGACACACATACACCAGCCAAGAGCCCCTGAGGTGCTACAGGAGGCGGCATTCCAATGGTTCTAAAAGCCTGTAACTGCGGTTGATGTTGGTGCAATTTACTGTAGGCGTCGTCGATTAGAGCTAGGATAGATGTTTTATTCTCTGCCACTAACTGATGAATGTGTTTAATGCTGAAAGTGGGTTGGGTCATCATGAATAAGCAACCTGCATCTGTTCAAATACTTGCTCTCGTTGTTCTAAGGTTTTAATAGCATCTGGGCCTAAGCGGCGCGCATAGGCAGTTAGTATTGCCTCAATGAGCACCACCCAGGCGGCTGTATTGTTGCTAAAAAAACTACCGTTTGTAGGTATGGTAAATAGGCAGCTGGCATCACTGCTCAACGGCGCTCCGTGGGTATCCGTAAAAACCATAGTTGGAATATTCATAGCCCTGGCTTGGCGGCAACAATCCACGGCAATACGGCTATAGGGGTGGCTTCCAAATACTATAAGCAAGTCTTGCTGGTTCAATTGTGCCAGGCCATGGGGCACACCGTGGCCTGAATCGCCTAATACGCCAACACCATCTCGTAATAGGCCTAAACAATAGGAGAAAAATGTTGCTGTTGAGTAAAACTGACGTTGTGCGAAAGTGCGCACGTGGCGAGCATTTTGCAATAGCTCTAAGGCCTGCTGCCACTGGTCTGTGGATACCTGTGACATCATTTGTTGGATGTTTGTAATTTCCTCTTGCGCCACTTGCAATAACACGTCGGTCTCTTGATCTTGAGATTGATGGGCTCGCTCACTGTAGAAGTGTGGCTCTGCCAAATGCTGACGGAAGATGTTTTGTAGGGCATTAAAACCGCTATACCCCAAACGAGTGGCGAGCCGAGTTAGGGTGGAAGCGCTCACTCCCAAATTGGAAGCTAGTTGATTAATAGAGTTGTGGGCGGCGGTATCTGGACTGTTTACTAGCTCTATCAAAACAGCGTAGGAGCGCTGCCCAAGTTTAATTGGGCTGCGTTTGGCGGCTATGGCGGCGATCACTTCTCTAAGTTTCGGCAGGTCTGCTGCCGGCGATATGGCTGTTTGATTCATGCCTTAAAATACTCCTCGTTAAAACGCTGGTGTGATTATGGCTCAATCTAGCCTAAGAAAAAAGCAAATAGAATTCCTTTTTAATTGCTAAATGCAAGAAAAGTTGCATAATAGGGGTTCGCAACACCCATCTGCATGAGCTGATCGGTGCGGGTGAATCATCTGTATAAGGAATACTTCATGAAATCCATAAAAAAAATCACCATTGGTGCCGTGGTTGGTACGGCGCTTTCGATTATCAGCTTAACATCTCCGCTAACCCACGCGGCTAGTAGCTTTATTTCTATTGGTACTGGTGGCCCCACGGGCGTTTATTTTGTGGTAGGTAACTCAATTTGTCGCATGGTGCACAAAGAAGCCGCAGAAGGTCGTAAGAGCGGACGCAAGCATGGTATTCGTTGTGCTGCACCGTCCACAGGGGGTTCAAACTACAATATTGGCCAAATTGGGGAAGGCGAACTAGACTTTGGTGTAGCTCAATCAGATTGGCAATATCATGCCTCAAATGGCAGTAGCAAATGGGAAGGAAGAAAGCAAAATGACTTAAGGGCAGTATTCTCAGTTCATCCAGAACCTTTCCATATTATTGTTGGTAAAGACTCTGGCATTAACAGCTGGGGAGATTTAGCCGGAAAGCGAGTTAATATTGGTAATCCAGGATCCGGTCAAAGAGGCACCATGGAAGTGTTAATGGCCGCTCACGGCGTCAGTAGCAGTGATTTTAAAATTGCCACTGAATTGACGTCTTCTGAGCAGTCTAAAGCGTTGTGTGATGGGAAAATTGATGCTTATGGTTATACCGTAGGTGTACCTAACGCGGGTGTGTCCATTGCCACTGATGGTTGTGATGCGCGTATTATTAACCTAAATAGCGATGTGGAAAAAGGGTTGGTTAACAATAACCCTTATTATGCATTTGCTACCATTCCAGCGGGCACCTACAAAACAGGTAGTGAAGATATCACTACATTTGGCGTAAAAGCGACTTTTGTGAGTTCTGCTAAAGTCTCGGCCGATGTTGTGTATGAGCTTGTACGAGCGGTGTTCGAGAACATAGAGGACTTCCGTAAACTTCACCCTGCATTTGCTAATCTTACCTATGATCAGATGATTAGTGATGGTTTAAGTGCGCCCTTGCACGAAGGCGCAGTGCGGTATTACAAAGAACAGGGTTGGATGTAACCCCGCCCCTACTTGGGCTGTGGGCTTAGGCCTGCAGTCTGGGATTTCAATTACCAAACTTGAGTCCTCCTCATGAGTTCAGATCCTCAGTTATTGGCTGAAGAGATCGAGTTTAAAACCAAACCTTTGCAAGGGTCATGGGCCATACTCGTCTCTGTAGTCGCTTTGTCTTGGTGCCTATTTCAATTGTGGATAGCATCACCTTTACCCTTCAGTTTGGGTTGGGGAATCTTAATTGATGTGCCCAAGCGGGCCATTCATCTTGCCTTCGCTATGTGTTTGTGTTTTTTACTTTATGGCGCTAGGGAAAGCCATCGTCGGCGCAATTATGTAGCTAAGTGGGATTTGTTGCTGGCAGTGCTCGCTGTGATCGTTACCTTGTATGTGCCCTTGGCTTACGCCAGCATTGTGGAACGTCATGGGATGTTGCTCAATGTGACCTGGGTAGGCATCAATTGGCCTGTAGAAATGATCATCGGTGTAGTTGGCGTGGCTTTGTTACTGGAAGCTACTCGCAGAGCTTTGGGTTTACCCTTGGTGATTGTTAGCTCGGTATTTTTAATCTATTCGATATTTGGTCAGTCTATGCCCGAATTGATCTCCCATAAGGGCGTTTCCCTAGAACGGCTTGTGGGTTATCACTGGTTGGGCGGCGAGGCTATTTTTGGCATTCCATTAGATGTGTCAGTCAGTTTTGTGTTTTTATTTGTACTGTTTGGCGCTTTGTTAGAAAGGGCAGGCGCAGGTAAGTACTTTTTAGATTTGGCGTTTGCCATGGTGGGGCGCTACCGTGGCGGGCCAGCTAAAGCCTCTATACTAGCTTCGGCCATGACGGGTACAATTTCTGGCTCATCCATTGCTAATGTGGTGACTACAGGCACCTTTACCATCCCAGTGATGCGTAAAATGGGTATGCCAGCCGTTAAAGCGGGTGCCATTGAAGTGGCGGCATCTACCAACGGCCAACTCATGCCTCCTATCATGGGTGCGGCGGCCTTTATTATGGCGGAGTACATCGGTATTAGTTACATGGAAGTGGTTAAAGCCGCCATTGTGCCTGCACTGATTAGCTACATCGCATTGTTGTATATTTCTCACTTGGAAGCTTTAAAACTCGACCTTAAAGGGATACCTAGAGCCGACATTCCCCATTTGTGGAGAACCTTCATTGGTGGTTTACATTATTTGTTGCCAATTGTAGTGCTTATTTATCTGTTAATGGTAAAACGCTGGACTCCTGGTAGTGCTGTGTTCTATTCCATTTTATTGCTTATGGGCATGATTCTAGTACAGAACTTTTGGCGGCCTAAACAAGCGGATGATTCGATTTTGGGGCGCTTTAAAGCCGGTGTCGCGGATGTTATCCAGGGCATGGTGTCGGGCACACGCAATATGATCACCATCGGCGTGGCCGTGGCGACTGCGGGTATTATTGTTGGCGCTGTATCATCCACAGGCCTCAATAATGCCATGGTGGGTTTAGTTGAGGCGATTGCCGGCAATAATATATATCTGCTGTTGGGGCTAACGGCGCTTTTGTGTTTGGTGCTGGGTATTGGTTTGCCTACTACGGCCAATTATCTGGTGGTTGCTTCCTTAATGGCTGGAGTATTGGTAGAACTTGGTAGCGCCGCAGGCTTGGCCCTGCCGATCATTGCCGTACACCTATTTGTGTTTTATTTCGGCTTATTAGCAGACGATACGCCCCCGGTGTGTTTGGCCGCTTACGCGGCCTCGGCTATTTCTCGGGCAGATCCCATCAAAACGGGCATACAGGCATTTGCCTACGATATACGCACAGCCATTTTGCCTTTTGTGTTTATCTTTAATCCACAGTTACTTCTCATAGGGGTCACCAGCTGGTGGCATGGCATCAGTGTGTTCCTCGTTGCTTTAGTGGCCATTTTGAGTTTTAGCTCGGCCACACAGGGCTGGTTGCTGATTCGTAACCGTTGGTATGAAAGTCTTGTATTACTCTTTGCGACATGGATTTTGTTTTTACCTAATGCGGCTATGAACCGTATTTTTCCCGAGTATGAAGCCGTTAAATTTGACACTTTTACCCAAGGTCAATTGGTTCTGACTAAAGGGCAACAGGTGCGCTTACATGTGACCAGACACACCAATTACGGTGACCGATTTAAGCTATTTGTATTCCCAGTCGATGTGGTTGGGGCCTTTTCTGCCGAAGATTTGGGTATGAGCCTGGCCTACGAAGATCAAGAGGGCTGGTTTGTACAGAATCTAAGCTACCAAAGCCCAGCTGAAGCGGTAGGGATAGATTATTATGACGCAGTCACGGCCATAGACGTACAGGCCTTGGATCGGCCACCAAGGGAATGGGCGTTTATACCTGCGTTTTTGCTAATTGCCTTAGTGTTGTTAAATCAGCGCCGTCGGAGCACACGTGTAATTGATGGTGAATTAAATGCCTAAGGGAACATCAACACATGTATTCCATCGCCATTGCCATAGCAGCCTCCCTATAGCGGTCAGTGGCAAAGGTTGCTACATCACCGATCACCAAGGTAAACAATACCTCGATGGTTCTGGTGGTGCTGCAGTGTCTTGTTTAGGCCACGGTGATGCTGACGTTACCAACGCTATGAAAGCCCAGCTGGATCAGATTGCCTTCGCACATACTGGTTTTTTTACCTCTGACCCTGCCGAACAACTAGCCGACCTTCTCATTGCGCATGCGCCAGGCAATTTAGACCGAGTCTATATCGTCTCAGGGGGGTCGGAGGCGATGGAATCTGCTTTAAAACTTGCCAGACAGTATTTTGTTGAGCTTGGCCAGCCGCAACGTACCCGAGTGATCGCTAGACGACAGAGTTACCATGGCAATACGCTAGGGGCTTTAGCCACAGGGGGCAACCAATGGCGACGACAACCATTTCTGCCCTTGTTGGTGGAAGTGAGCCATATATCGCCTTGTTATGCCTATCGTCATCAGCAACACGGTGAAACAGAGCTAGAATATGGCCTACGTGTCGCCAATGAGTTAGAGCAAGAAATTTTGACACTTGGGGCTGATAATGTGATGGCTTTTGTGGCCGAGCCAGTAGTGGGTGCTACCATGGGAGCGGTACCTGCTGTGGCTGGCTATTTTAGCCGTATACGCGAAATATGTGATCAATACGGGGTGTTATTGATCTTGGACGAAGTAATGTGTGGAATGGGCCGCACGGGTAAATTGTTTGCCTGCGAACATGATCAGGTAGTGCCAGATCTGCTGTGTATGGCCAAGGGTTTAGGTGCAGGCTATCAGCCTATTGGGGCTATGCTTGCCAGTGATAAAATATATCAAGCAGTTGCCCAAGGTAGTGGGGTTTTTCTACATGGCCATACCTATATGGGTCATCCCGTGGCTTGTGCGGCGGCTTTAGCGGTCACTCGTAAAATTCTAGATGAAGACCTACTAAGCCAGGTGGTGTTACGTGGAGAGTATCTACACGCAGCCCTTAAAGAAGCTTTGAATGGGCATCCTAATGTGGGAGACATTCGTGGCATCGGGTTGTTCCAAGGTATTGAATTAGTTGCAGATCGGGTGACTAAAAATCCACTATCACCCAACTTAGGCACTGCAAGTAAAGTCAAAAAAGCTGCCTTTGATGCGGGGCTTATTTGTTACCCAATGGCCGGCACTATTGATGGCGTGCAAGGCGATCATATTTTGCTGGCGCCACCGTTTATTATTAGCGAAGCTCAGATAGATGAATTGGTGGCTAAGTTAGCCAAGTCGATCAACCAGGTATTAGCCCATTGAATAATCAACAACCACTAATGATTATGGTGGCACCAAATGGTGCGCGGCGTAATCAGCAGGATCATCATGGTTTACCCATGACTATAGAACAAACCGTTGCAGCAGCTTTAACATGCCAGCAAGCAGGGGCGAGTATCTTGCATGCTCATATTCGAGATAAACAAGGCAAACACAGCTTGGACGCTGGTATGTATGAAGAATTGTTGGATGAAATGGCAAACCAAGTGCCAGAGATGCTAGTGCAAATTACTACCGAAGCGGTAGGGCAATATAGCACCCAGCAACAAATGGACCTAGTCACAAAACTGAGACCCAAAATGGCCAGTGTGGCGTTACGCGAGCTGGTGCCTACTGTTGCTAGTGAAGTAGATGCAAAACACTTCTTTAGCTGGGCTGATGAGGCCCAAGTTCACTTGCAGATTATTCTTTATGACGCTGCAGACTTACAACGCCTCAATCAATTACAAGTGGCCGGTGTACTGCCCAACAACTCAAGCTGTGTACTTTATGTATTAGGGCGTTATCGAGAAAATTTACAGGCACAACACACTGATTTAGATGAGTTTATGCAACCAAAAAATCTACATACATGGTTTGCATGTGCTTTTGGTCAGCAAGAACATACATGTATTACATATGCTATCGACCAAGGTGGCCATGCAAGAGTAGGGTTTGAAAATAATTTGTGGCTGCCCTCAGGAGAACTTGCTGCTAATAACCATGCCTTAGTCGCTCAAGTGGCTAGCTATGCTCAAAGCCAAAGCCGGCAGGTGGCTAGCGCACGCGAAGCACAGTTAATGTTGGGGGTGAGGGACTAGTTACTCCTTACTCCTTACTCCTGAGACTTGCTTGAAGTGCGCTCTTTTACTGAACCCAACATCACTAACACGCCAGAACCCACTACCAGAGCCATGCCAATCATAGCCTCTGCAGTGACTAATTCATCCCATAGTAGCCAGCCTAATAAACTGGCAAAAATAACGGAACCATAGGTAAATGTGCCTAATTGCCCTGCAGGCGCGTATCGATACCCCTTACTTAAGAGTAATTGTGCCAAGGTCGCAAATCCTGCCATTAATACCATGCCAGCCAGCACCCACAGGCTGGGTGTATTCCATACTAATAAAGCTGGTACTAAGGAAAACAGGGTATTGAATAGGGAGAAATAAAACACAATCACTATGCTGCTTTCGGTGAGGGTTAATTTTCGCACCACCACTTTAGCGGTAGCTCCTAATGCAGCACCAAAGATAGCCAGTAAAGCTACCCAGGGTATTTGCGTGTGATTGTTGGGGTTGAGAATGATCCAAACACCAATAAAGCCTACTAAAATGGCCATTAGGGTCCAGCCAGTAATGCGCTCTTTAAGCCAAATAAAACCCACAATGGGAATGAAAAATGGCGCTGTTTGTTTAAGTAAGGCCGCCTGTGCTAGTGGCAAATGTCCCCAAGAGTAAAACAGGCAATACATAGCTACAATACCAATAACGGAGCGCGTTAAGTGTAGGGGTAAGCGCTGGGTAGCTATAGATTGCCTACCGTTACGCAAAAGCCAAGGTAAAAAAAACATTAAACCGATGGCATTACGAGCCAATACCAAAACCTCTATAGGCACCTGTTGCACCAGTTCATGAATCAACACGCCGGTGAGAACTAATGCCAGTTCTGAGAGTAGTATTAGCGCAGCGCCTTTGTGAAGGTTAGACAGTGTCATAATTTAAAATTTCTAACGGTGATGCTGGCGGCACTAATGGGCACTGTTGTTATTAATACGCGTTAGTTGCCTTAAAGTGGTTTAGGCCATATGGGGCTTGCGGTGACGTTGTTCTCTAAACAACACATAAAGTCCAGCCATAACAACAATGGCGGAGCCTAGCAACATGTACTGATCTACTTCTTCATGCAGAATGAATACCCCCACCAACATGCCAAATAATAAGCGCGTATATCGCAATGGGCTAATGACAGATACTTCTCCCAGGCGCATGGCTTTAGTGGCGTAGTAGCTGCCACTTGAAGCACATAAAATCATCCCTAGCAGATAGCCACTAGCTTCAAGAGAAGGTGTTTTAGCTCCTCCAAACCACATCATAACTAGACCAATAAGCACAAACGTCATGGCACCATATAGTGCCAGCATAGGAGCAGAAATAGTTGCAGGTGATAAGCGTGAACCTACATCGCGCATCGACATGCCGATGACTGCCAGCACCGCGTAAAGAGAAAACACATCAAAGCTGTCTACACCGGGCCTAATAATAAGTAATACGCCAGCAAACCCAATGATCACAGCCAAAAGACGGTGTATGCCCACTTTTTCGCCCAAAAATATGAATGAAATTAGGGTCATCAATAAAGGTAGGGTTTGTAAAATTGCTGCTACAGAAGTGAAGGCTGAGTGAATGAGTGCTAGAAAAATGAATATCACAGCAACGGCTTCACCCACAGTACGCAACATGACTGCAGGTATAAAAAAGTCACGGCTTAATACCTTTTCTTGTTTACGTGTAACCATAGTCCAAAACAGTGCGCAGGAACCCAAACCCAGAATAAACATGACTTGCCCCGTGGGTAGCAGCTCACAAGCCCATTTTAACGTTAGGTCCGCTAGGGTGAATGATGCCATGGACAAAGTCATGTAAAACATGCCGGTGAGGTTTTCTGAAGAACTAGGCATAGGGGTAATCTTGGGCAAATAAATGATCGCTCACTATAGCTAGTTTTTTGACCGATAACACTAGTTAAAAGAATCGCTCTAAAGATTGTCTCCAAGGTATCCGTAATGGTGCTTGTGGGTGTGATGGGGTTCATTTCATGCTAATTTACGGGCTTCCTAATCAACATATCTATCAATACAAAAATAACAAGGATTAGCTGTGAGTCTCAGTCCTAAGCAGCGCGTAGAACAAATCGTTGAGCACGGTCTGTGCATTGGCTGTGGCCTTTGCCAAGCCGCGGCTGGAGAGCATCTAATACAGGTTAAAAAGGGCACCTCTGGTTATTTGGTGCCTATCGTCAGCGAGCACATAGACCACGCCACAGCTGATTTAATTCATCGCATATGTCCTGGTGTGCGTCCTGTGGGACTGCCTAGCAAACTTATAGCTACAGATAGCACAGTGGACAATGTGTGGGGCCCATGGCAGCGTATGGTGCGAACGTGGGCAGGAGACGCCCATCAGCGTCATATAGGTGCTACAGCAGGGGTGTTAACTGCGCTTGCTTGTTATTTGTTAACCACTAAAAAAGTAGATTTTATATTACATGCTAAGCCCCACAGCACCGAACCCAGTTTTGGTGAAATGCATATCAGCACAAACCCCGAGCAGGTGCTGCAAGGTTCTGGCTCTCGCTATGGGCCCACGGCACCGTTAATAGCTATTGATAAAGTACTAGATCGTAAGCAAAGCTATGCTTTTATAGGCAAACCTTGTGATTTGGCAGGCTTACGTAACTATGCGCTAGAAGATGAGCGCGTTAATGATTTAGTTAAGTTTTGGCTCACCCCTGTGTGTGGTGGATATATGCCACCCAAATCCACTAAGGCCTTTTATCGCCGCATGGGCGTGGAACCAGACCAGGTGACAGACCTGCGTTATCGCGGCCATGGTTGCCCGGGGCCAACCCGTATTACCACCGCAGACAAGGTAGTGGATGCCCATTATTTAGATTTCTGGGGAGAAGACGAAAGCATGTGGGATATGCCCTTTCGTTGTAAAGTGTGCCCTGACGGCATTGGTGAGGCGTCTGACATTGCTGTGGCAGATACTTGGATATTAGGGTCGCCCAACCGTAAAGATAGTGCCACAGACTTAGGCACCAACGCAGTGATTGCCCGCACTACGGCGGGCGTGGCCTTGTTAGCCGAGGCCACTGATGCTGGGGCGTTAGTCATTGAACGAGATATCACTCCCGACCACATGAGCACCTACCAGCCCCACCAAATGAAGAAAAAGTATGCTGTATGGGCAAGGTATCAAGGCTTACAAGATGCCGGTCGTTTGGCCCCTCAAACACAAAGGTTACGCATTGAGGAATTGGCTGCAGAAATGCCCGACGCAGTTAATGCTCGGCAGCGACAAGGCACCATAGATAGGGTTAATGCAGGCAAGGCAGACCAACCTACGCCCATGCCTGGCAATTAAGGTTAATAACATGAATATTCGTATCGTAAAGCATAATCCAGCATCAATAAAATCTTGGGGAAGTGGCGCAGGCAAAGTGTGCGAAATATACCGGTTTCCAGAAGCCGCTACCGATGAAAGCTATATGGTGCGATTTTCCACAGCCACTATTGAAGTGCCACAGTCTGATTTCACTCTTTACCCCGGCTACATTAGGCACCACCGCACCTTAAAAGGGTTATGTGTATTTAATATAAAGGGCGTGGAAAACACAACTTTGATAGACCAAAGTGGCACCGTGTTTGATTTTTTTGGCGAAAGCCAATTAAGGTGTAGCTTAACTACTGATAGTGCATTTGCCACCAACCTGATTCACCACCCACAGGTGTATGTTAACGATAGGGTACTGCAGATTAGCACTAAAAACATCAGCTTGGAGGACCTGTTCCAGCTGCCGCTAGTGCCACCGACCAAACCCCAGGTGTTGCTCAATATTGTTTACGTTATAGAAGGTGAGTTGACATTAGGCAACAAAATAGCGGGTGAGCAGGCACAGAATTTAACCCAGGGCGATGCGTTGATTGCAAGTCAAGAAGGCATGAATTCGGCCTGCCCACGATGGGATATCAGCAGCAGTACTGCCACAATTTACCACGGGGTTATTGCCATACCACAGTCATGTTAAATAGCATAAATGCTAATTTCTCGAATACTCGCAGTTGTTTTTCTTTTTATTAGTAGCCATGACTTACATCAATGCCATGTTAGAGCGCGGCGTATTCGATGCTCTACGCGTATGGTTAGTAGCCCGAGGTTATTCTTATCGATCTCTTTTTTGGCTAACTGGAATTTTAGCGTTCTTTATTTCACCAGTAGCAGACAAGCTAACCACGGCGCTCATAATGTGTGCTGTGGTATTGGCCGTAGGCGGTCTCGGCTTTATTGGTTATTTAAGCATGGCATCGGAATTTATTTACGGCGAACTAGGTGCTACCAATACCAGTATTCTAGTGGGCATTATGTCTGCCGTTGTTGATAACATACCGGTGATGTTTGCCGTTCTTTCGATGAATCCAGACATGTCTCAAGTACAGTGGTTATTAGTGACACTCACAGCCGGAGTGGGTGGTAGTCTATTGTCTATT
>JBLHQO010000028.1:0-13732 GCA_047625285.1 Oceanospirillaceae bacterium | reverse complement strand
GCATGTAATACGGTTAACCTAGGGTTAAGTGCTGTGTAGGGGTCTTGAAACACCATTTGCATGCGTTGGCGGTAGTGGTGGCGGTCCTTGTCTTTAAGGTGGCTAATGTTGTTACCTTGGTAGCTGATATCACCTTGGTCTGGTTGTTCTAACCCCATTACTAAGCGAGCTAAGGTAGATTTTCCGCAACCACTTTCTCCTACTACGCATAAGGTTTCGCCCTTAGCTATGGTGAGGTTTAAGCCGTTGATGGCTTTGATGCGGCCAGCACTAGAGGCAGAGTGGGGGCTAGGCCACCAACGTGTGGTTTGGTTAGGTGCTTGATAACTTTTATGTAAATTATTTATTTGTACTAAGTTAGGAGTAGAGGTCATGGCTCAGCTCCAGCTAGCGCAACTGTTAATACTTGCGTTGTTGTCAATAAGTGGCAGCTTGCGCGGTGGCCCGTGCCTTCGGGCATATTGGGTGTTTTTTGCCAGCACTTATCATGGGCAAATTCACAGCGTTTGGCAAAAGCGCAGTGGTTGCCTAGTTCTTGCGAAACAGGCATTTGCCCCGGTATTTGAAACAAAGCTTGGCCAGGAGCGCTCATTTGGGGCAAGGCTTTAATGAGGCCTTGGGTATATGGGTGTTGGGCGTCATTGATCAGGGCGCTGGTAGGCCCTTGCTCTATGATTTGTCCTGCATACATAATCAGACAGCGGTCACTAGCATGGGCCACAAGGCTCAAATCGTGGGTGATTAACAACAAAGCAACGCCGTTACTATGGCACAAATGGGTGAGTAAACTCATTACTTCGGCTTGCATGGTCACGTCTAACGCGCTGGTAGGCTCGTCAGCGATGATTAGAGCGGGTTCTAACGCCAAGGCCATAGCTATGGTTACTCTTTGCCTTTGGCCGGCAGAGAGCTGATGAGGGTATTGTTGTAAGCGCGCTTCTGGTGCTGGGATATGCACCTGACGTAATTTGTGTAGAGCAACTAAGCGAGCTTCGTCACGGCTGATGTTCCTATGGCTCAATATACATTCTAATAACTGCTGTTCTAAGGTGAGGCTGGGGTTAAGGTTGGTCATGGGGTCTTGGAACACCATACCTATGCGGCGCCCTCTAACTTGGCGCAGCTGTTTGGGTTTTAGCTGCGTTAGCTGCTGCCCTTCAAACGCCACCAGACCTTTACGTATACGGGCGCTGGAATCAAATAGTTGAATAATACTGGTGGCCAGCAAAGATTTTCCCGCACCACTTTCGCCTACTAATGCAACCCGTTCACCGCGGTACAATTCGAAGCTCACACCACGTAGCACATCGATGTTTGGTTCGTTGGGCCATCTGGAAATAAAGTTAACGTGTAGGTCTGTCACCTTAAGTAATGGGTTAATCATGGCCGTTGCCCTAAATTCTTGGGATCAAGGGCATCCCTCAGCCAATCAGCCACTAAGTTAATGCTAAGTAACAGGGTTAATAGTGCAAGGCCAGGGAGCAGGGCTATCCACCATATACCGCTGAGCATATATTCAAACCCTGCGCCCATTAAGCCTCCTAAGGACGGGTTGGCGTAGGGCATACCAATGTCTAAAAAGGACAAAGCGGCCTCGGCCAAAATGACATGGGCAATTTGTAGGGTGGCAATAACCAATAACGGCGATAACGTGTTGGGTAAAATATGAAACACCATGATATGCCGGCTTCTGTAACCTAGTACTTGGGCGGCGGCAATATAGTCTTTGTGTTTCTCTGCTAATACACTGGCCCTTAGTGTTCGTGCGTATTGTGGCCAGTCTGCCAAACCTAGTACTAACACCAACAACCACGGTGACCATATATGGTATTCGTGGGCACCCATGGCAGCGCGGGTTATAGCCAGTACCAATATGGCCAACATAAGGCTAGAAAAGGTGAGTTGAAAGTCTGCAAGGCTCATGATCAACCGTTCGGCCCAGCCTCCAAAGTAGCCAGCACACAGGCCCAAGCCAGTGCCTAAGGTAAATTGTAATAACACTGCCCAAAAACCGATCCAAAGGGAGTTCTTAAGGCCATACAAAATGCTGCTTAGTAGGTCTCGGCCTAAGCCATCGGTGCCTAACAAGAAGCGGCTATCGTTGCCCTGCTGCCAAAACGGAGGCAGTTCTGCATCCATAATATTTTGTTGCTGCATATTGGTAGGATCAAAGGGGCTAATCCAAGGCGTAAGAAGCGCTAGCGCACCTAAGGCCAATAATATTACGGCACTCACAAAGGCGGTTTTATTGGCTTTTAGCTGGCGCCACAACTGTTGTCTTCTAAAGCGTCGCCAAACATGGTGGCCGTGGTATTTGGCTACGTTCATGGTGTGTTTGGCCCGGTGTGTTGTGTTTGCTGCCGCCAGGGCGCTAAGTGAGGATTAAATAGTCCGTAAGCCCAGTCTGTTAGGCTGTTGAATAGTAAAAACATGATACTAACTAAAACCAAGTAGGCTGCTACCAGTGGGCCATCGCCACGAATAATACCTTGCATAAATAGGCTGCCTACTCCTGGCCATTGAAACAGGGTTTCCGCTACCAAGGTGTAGGCCATAAGGGTACCAAACTGCAGGCTTGCCATAGTGATCATGGGTAAAGTTGCGTTACGCAAACCGTAACGCAACCATATACGCCATGGGGTAATACCCATCGCTTGAGCTAAGCGCACGGGGTTACTGTGCATCACTTGGATCAGCTCGGCGCGGATTAAGCGTAAAAACAAAGGTAACAATGTGAGGCTGAGGGCAGTGGCTGGCATTGCCATATGCTGCCAGCCAGAAACGGTGAGTAGGCCACTAGACCATGAGCCAAACCAAACTACTTCGCCGCGACCAAAGGCAGGCAGCCAGTTGAGTTCTACGGCAAATAGATACACCATTAAACTGCCTGTTAAGAACACTGGTAAAGAAATGCCTAACAAGCTAAAAGCCATCACGGCTCGGGCTAACGAGTGCCGAGGTTTAATAGCCGTGTAAAGGCCAAGGGGTAATGCGAGCAGAGCCACTATAAGGCTAGTTATAATCACCAGCTCAAAGGTGGCGGGGAGCTTTTCAAGTATTATGTTCAGGTTTGGCAGGTGATAAAACTGCGATTGGCCGAAGTCTCCATGCAGTAAGTGGTTAAGGTACTGGCCTAAAGAAAGATCGGCAGTTTGGCTTGGGCTAATAAGGCTAAGCACCCAGTAGCTTACGCAAGCGGCCAAGGTTATGGTAATGCTACCAGTTAAGATTCGTTGCGTAATTGGGGGAAAATAGCTCATGGCTGGTTGATAACCAAGTCTGCTAAATACGGCACATTCATTACCGTAAGCACATTACCAATATCTATGCCGCTGCGACTGCCCCATGCCAAATGTTGCCAGTGTAAGGGTACAAACGCGGCATCGTGATACAAAATTTGCTCCACCTGTTGCAGCATTTGAGCGCGTTTTTTAGTATTAGTTTGTTGCGCACTAGCACTCACGAGGCGATCTACTTCTGGGTTGCAATAGTGGCCGCCGTTGTATCGGCCATAACCACTTGTTTCATTGCGGCACATCACCAAAAATTCACTAAAATTTGCGGAATCTTCTGTGTCTGAATGCCAGCCTAACATCATTAAATCAGCCCCACCCTGATCATACTTTTGCCAATACTGCGCTTTGGGCATAGTCACAAGGTCAACTTCAATGTTGATCTTGGCTAACATAATAACAACCGCTTGGGCTATTTTGGCATCATTGACGTAGCGGTTGTTGGGCGCAATCATGCTGAGCCTAAAGCCTTTGCTATAACCGGCTTGTGACATCAGTGTTTTTGCAAGTTCCACATTAAACCGTGGCATGAGCTTGGGTAGGTGGCCCACGTAGCCGGGCGGGCTTTGTTGGCCGGCAGGGGTGGCGAAACCGCGCATTATCTTACTGGCAATACCTTTGTTATTGATGGCATAGATAATAGCTTGGCGAACGCGAAGGTCGCGTAATTCTGGGCGTGATTGTTGATTCATTTGTAAGCTAATTAGGCGCGCGCCAGCACGGGTAAATAAATGAATACCTGCTTGTTTATCAATACGGTAATGGTCTATGGGTGGTACCGGGGCAATGAGGTCCAAATCGCCTGCCAGTAATGCAGCACTTCGGGTGGCGCTGTCATGTATTGGCGTTATGTTAATTTGGCTTACATTGCCAATAGAAGCGTGGTCCCAATAGTTGGCTTGCCTCTTAAGGTGGATTTCTACGCCCTGTTGGCGTTTGGTGACCACAAATGGCCCGGTACCGGAGGCATACATAGATGCGTAGGAATGGCCGTGTTTTTCGATGGCGTCTTTGGCCTTTTGTTGTTCATCAAAACCTTGGTAAAACAGGCTGTCCATAACAAATAGCTGGGTGGCGATATTCTCTAGCAGAGCATAGGGTTGATCGGTAATTAAGTCGATAGTGTGGGCATCAATCACTCGGGCGTGGCTAATGGGCTGGAAAACGCCTTTAAAGTCGGCGCTGGTTTTAGCGCGTTGTAAGCTCCATTTCACATCAAGCGCTGTTAAGGCATTGCCACTGATAAACTTAACGTCGTGGCGCAAGTTAAAACGCACAGTACGGTTATCTAAGCGTTGCCACGAAGGTGCAAGGCGACCTTCCAATTGATGATCGATGGTCCATCGTAATAGTGGATCATAGAGTAAATGGGCTTGCTGCAGGCTGCCGCCGGAAAGTTGCTCATAGGGATCTAAAGAAACGGGGTCTGCATCATAGGCGATACGTAAACTATTGGCGCTGGCCGCGCTGGTCAATAGGCAGCTTAAGGCCAGCAGCAATGAGCTTAACCATTTCCGGTGCCAAAATTTATGGTGCCTAATAGAGTTCATACTAAATGCCGCTGATGATAAGTGGAGCAAAGTATTACTCTAGGCAAGTTCAGGCCTAATCGCAATCGAAAAAACGCATAGTGATGAAACAAGTAGCAGGCGTCAGTAGGTCACTAATGTTTTCTTAAGAGGGTGTCTTTTACTACAGAAAAGGACAATTGGCTGGGATAGCAGGATTCGAACCTGCGCATGACGAGATCAAAACCCGTTGCCTTACCGCTTGGCGATATCCCAGCAATGTCCAAAGGACGGATCAAAATGGTGGCTATGACTAGATTCGAACTAGTGACCCCATCATTATGAGTGATGTGCTCTAACCAGCTGAGCTACATAGCCATTTTGACCATTCTCAAGTGCAGTGCCTGTACTTGAGGACGCGAATTATTCCTTGTTTTGGGGGTGCTGTCAACACCCATAAACAAAGCTGTTACACATTAAACCGGAAGTGCACTACATCGCCATCTTTTACGCGATATTCTTTGCCTTCTAAGCGCCATTTTCCAGCTTCTTTTGCGCCTTGCTCGCCGTTGCCAGCAATAAAGTCATCATAACCAACCACTTCGGCACGGATAAAACCTTTTTCAAAATCTGTGTGAATCACACCTGCTGCTTGAGGCGCTGTAGCATTTTGCTTTATGGTCCAGGCGCGTACTTCTTTAACACCGGCGGTAAAGTAGGTTTGTAAACTAAGTAATTCATAACCTGCGCGAATTACGCGGTCTAAACCAGGCTCTGTCATGCCGATGTCAGACAAAAACTCACGCTTGTCTTCATCATCCAACTCACTGATTTCGGCCTCAATTTGGTTACAAATGGCCACTACTTGGGCACCTTCAGCTGCGGCAAAGGCGTTAACCGCGTCTAAATGAGGGTTATTTTCAAAGCCGTCGTCGGCAACGTTGGCAATGTACATGGTGGGTTTGCTAGTGAGCAGGTGAAAACCCTTCACCAAGTCTAGCTCGTCGTCGTTTAAGTCTAGGGTGCGCACGGCAATGCCTTCACTTAGTGGGCCAGCTAGTTTTTCTAAAAACGCCATAGTTGCTTGGGCTTCTTTGTCGCCAGTGCGGGCTACACGGTGTACTCGGGCTTTTTGTTTCTCTACGGAATCAAGGTCGGCTAAGGCCAATTCCATGTTGATGATGCCAATGTCGTCAATTGGGTCAATGCGGTTAGAGACGTGGATCACGTTATCGTCATCAAAACAGCGTACCACGTGGGCAATGGCGTCTGTTTCACGGATGTTAGCTAAAAATTTGTTACCTAAACCTTCACCTTTAGATGCGCCCTCTACCAGGCCTGCAATGTCTACAAACTCCATGGTGGTGGCTAAGATGCGTTCTGGTTGCACGATGGCCGCTAAAGCGTCTAAACGTGGGTCTGGCATGGCCACAACACCAGAGTTAGGCTCGATGGTGCAAAATGGAAAGTTTTCAGCGCCAATGCCAGCTTTGGTAAGGGCGTTAAAAAGAGTGGATTTGCCAACGTTAGGTAGGCCTACAATGCCGCAATTGAATCCCATGGGATACCTCTAGTAATTTTAGTTAGACCGCTTTTTTAGCTTGTGTGCAGGTTGTTCATGGCTTTTTGCCATTGCCCAGATATGGCCTCTGGCATGGCTTTTATGGCCTTGTCCATGGAATTCTGGGTGCTGATGCGCTCTTCAAGGGGTGCTTTTTTTAATACGTAATTGGTCACTAACTTGGCATCGCCAGGGTGGCCTATGCCTAATCGTAAGCGATGAAAGTTCTTGTCGCCGCTACGCTTGTTAATAATGTCTCGCAAACCGTTGTGACCGCCATGGCCGCCGCCTAGTTTGAGGCGTGCGGTGCCTGGGGGCAAGTCAAGTTCGTCATGGGCTACGAGGATGTTGTCTGTATCGATTTTATAGAAGCTGCACAGGGCTTGTACAGCCTGCCCGCTTAAATTCATAAAGGTATTAGGAATGAGTAAATGTACTTTGTGCCCTGCTACAAATCCTTGGCCGTAGTCACCAAAAAAGCGTTTTTCCGTAGTTAGGTTAATGCCTTCTTCTTTGGCTAATTGCACTAGCCAGTCTTGGCCAGCGTTGTGCCTAGTTTGATCATATTTGGCGCCAGGGTTGCCTAGACCAACAATGAGTTTGATGGGTACATCGGGTGTAGCATCGGACATGGTGTTGGGCATAATTAAGGGACTCCAAATAAAAACGCCCTTGTTAATTGAATAACAAAGGCGCTTATTAAAACAATTAAGCTGTGTTAGCTTTGCTTGTCTTTTTTACTTGCCTTTGGTGCCGGCAATAGTAGCAATCGCTTGGTTGTGGTCTTCACCTAGGCGTAGAGCGCGAACGGTAACACCCTTTGGTAGTTGAATGTCTGAAAGGTGAACAATGCCACCGATAGCCACATCTTGCATGTCTACGGTTACAAATTCTGGCAAATTAGCCGCCAAACAAGTGATTTCAACTTCACTTTGAGCGTGAGATACAGTTCCGCCTTGAATCTTAATGGAAGGTGCTGTCGCTTCGTTCAAAAACTTGATAGGAACCAAGATGTGAATTAGGTTAGATTTAGTAACGCGCAAGAAGTCAACGTGTTGAATTTCTTGTTTTGCTGGGTGACGTTGTAGATCCTTAATGATCACAGGCTCATCTTTGCCATCAACGCTTAGAGTGATTACAGAGCTGTAAAAGCCAGCTGTTTCAGAAGCTTTCCAAAGGTCTTTGTGAACCAAAGTGACCGATTGAGGCTTCTTGTTTTTTGCACCACCAAAAACGATAGCAGGTGTGCCACCAGATAGACGACGTAGGCGGCGGCTCGCACCTTTCCCCAAGTCATCACGGGTTACAGCGTTTAGAGAGATAGACATTTGTCTTTCCTTATTTATTGTCCTGGGCACTTGCGACCGGTGCGCGGTAGGACGGTTAAAATGGCCTAATAAAAGGCCGCTAATACTAGCGTGTGTTTTGCTGCCTAAATTTAGGTGCGAAACATCGCGCTAATGGATTCTTCGTTGCAAACACGACGCACAGACTCGGCTAATAAATCAGCCATAGTGAGTTGGCGAATGCTGCTACAGGCTTTACTAGCATCTGACAGCGGAATAGTGTCGGTTACTACCAATTCGTCCAAAGAAGAATTGATGATGTTGTCTACCGCAGGGCCAGATAATACTGGATGGGTAGCGTAGGCTACAACGCGTTTGGCGCCGTTGGCCTTAAGGGCATCTGCTGCCTTGCACAAGGTGCCAGCGGTGTCGCACATGTCATCAACCAGAATACAAGTGCGGTCTGTAACGTCACCGATGATGTGCATCACTTGTGACTCGTTAGCCTTTTCGCGACGTTTGTCGATAATGGCCAAATCTGTATTTAACTGTTTAGCAACTGCGCGTGCACGTACTACGCCACCCACATCTGGAGAAACAACCAGTGGATTGTCGTAAGCTTGGTTGGTGATTTCATCCAGCAACACAGGCGAACCAAACACGTTATCTACTGGAATGTCGAAAAAGCCTTGAATCTGTTCGGCGTGTAAATCAACAGTGAGTACGCGGTCAATGCCAGAACGAGCCATCATGTTAGCTACAACACGGGCGCTTATAGGCACTCGTGCGGAGCGCGGGCGGCGATCTTGGCGTGCATACCCAAAATAAGGCACTACGGCTGTTACGCGAGCAGCAGAAGCCCGGCGCATGGCGTCGGCCATCAAGATGAGTTCCATTAAGTTGGTATTGGTGGGTGCGCAGGTTGGCTGGATGATGAATACATCCTTGCCACGTACGTCTTCCAGCAACTCAATAGCGCATTCGCCATCGCTAAACTTAGACACCTTGGCTTTGCCTAGAGGAACACCTAGGCGATCTACAACCATTTGAGCTAACGCTGGATGAGCACTACCGGTAAAAACTTTCAGTTTTGACACCTTGGGGCACCTATGCTTTTGTGGTTATAGTAAGACGCTAGCCTACGCTTGCGTCAGAGAATATGGCTGGGATAGCAGGATTCGAACCTGCGCATGACGAGATCAAAACCCGTTGCCTTACCGCTTGGCGATATCCCAGAAATTTCAGGCGCGTATTTTCGCGGAATTAGCCTCTTATGTCAATATAATTCGAGGTTTTACTCTGCATTTTGCATGGGTGTGAAACTAGGGTTAAGGCGAGGAAATGGGAATAAGTTAAACCAACTTTTTAGCACCAAAACGAGGCGTATGTCGGTGCCGACGATTTCAATTTTATTGGGCATGGGTAAACCGGTCACTTTGCTATAGGAGAGGTATGTAACATGCCAGTCTCCTTGTTCAATGGTGGCTGCTTCGCCTTCCGCGTTATAAGTTATTTTTGCTTTATTGTCGGGATGCGGGATGCCTCTGGCCCAGTACCTTAATTCTTGCATGGGAAATTGCCAACCAAATTCTTGTTTAAATAAAGCTTCTATAGATTCTGCTTCTACCTGGCCTTTGCTGCTGGTAGCAATTACAAGCCCTGGTGTGCCCTCTACGTGTAATTGACCGCTCCCCAAGGGCCCGTTAATTAACAGGTCAAAATAGGCGGACCGTTGGCGCCACGTAAGCAAACCAGAGTTATGTTTATCATTGACATAGACCGCCATTTTGCCCTCAACATCCCATTGTACAAGCTTTTCTAGTTCTGCTTGTTTGTATTCAAAGGGAGAATAAGCATGGTTTACAATGTGTTGGTTGTTGCTTTTGGGTGTGGTGCTGCAGGCGGCTATAGCTAAGCAAATTAATACTAAGGAGGCTAATCGAGTGAGGCTTTTAAAACGGCTAGTCGCTGTGGAATTCATTTTGTGCATCCAGTATGGCTTGTTTAATAAGGGCATTATCTGGGTCTCTGCTTAGCGCGAGATTCCACGTTTTAAAGGCGCTTTGTGTGTCTCCAAGAGCCCATTTTACTACGCCCAAATGTGCAGCTATCTCGGCGTCTGGCAGTATATCATAGGCCTGAGTAAGCAATGCCAGAGATTGTCGTAGATGCCCTAGGCGGTAGCTAACCCAGCCCAGACTGTCGATTATGGCCGCATTATTTGGATCAAGTGCTAACGCCTTGCGAATTAATGATTCGGCTTGTGTCAGTTTAATGCCTTGTTCCGCATAGGCATAGCCTAAGGCATTAAGTGCGTTTATATGATTAGGGTCTATGTCAATAATGCGTTTTAACATCAGCTCGGTGATGTTGAATTGATGTAGAGATTGGGCCAGTAGGGCATAACCATACAGTAGGGGGATATAGTCAGGGTGTTCTTTGAGAGCCTGCTGGTAGGATAATGCAGCGGACTCAGTGTCGCCTATGTCTTGCAAGTATTGAGTTTCTAGGGCGTAGATGTCTGCAGTTAAATCTTGGTTTTGATGGCGTAGCCGATGAAAATAGGCATGTCTTTGGCCAGCATCCGGGCTTTCTATGTCAAGCAATAGGGTAATGGCATTGATACGGTCTGGGCCTTTTGTAACTTGGCGAAAATAATCTAAAGCTTGTGCTTGTGAATCTTGACGCAGGGAGCTGAGGCCCATGTAGTAATTAGCGCTATGACTGTCTGGGTTTAGGTTGATCACTTGTTGGAGATGAGGGTAAACCAAGGCATATTGATGAGTCTCGTAAGCTAGCAGGCCTGCAGAATAGCTGTAACCGAGGTTGTCGGGGTAGCGCCTTGTGAGCTCATTGAAATAGTCGTACGCTCGCTGGTACTTAGCCATTAAGGTAAGCACCTGAGCATGCAGGGTGATTAAATGCCGTGGCGCCTGTGCTAACGGTTGAGTGTATTGCTCTAAATAGGTATCTGCAGTTTGGACTTGTTGGTCTGCCAGTAATAACTCGGCGTAAACAACTTGGGCTTGCAAGTAGTGGGGGTCCTGAGCCAAAGCTTTGTTGATGTACATTATAGCGGTGTCGATCTGCGTGGAGTTTTGCGCTAGCAATGCTAGAGAATAGAGTAGTTGTGGGTGATTGGGGTAGATGTGTAACCAAGACTCAAACGTTTGTTGCACCTGGGTTTTTGTGGTGGTTGCGCTCATGCTTAAGCTAGCGACATAGGCTAGGCCACTGCCACCACCATGCTTAAGTTCTTGCGCTAAAGCTTTTGTAGCTTGTTCAAAATCACCGGCAAGGCTGGCTGCTTGAGCGATGTATTGCCAGGGTAATGGGTCTAGGGGGGAGAGCTGGCTCCATAGAAGGCTAGTTTGTTTGAGTAAATCTGGGTTTTGGGAAAATTGTGCAGCGTAGGTGGCGCGTTTTGTTGTGTTAAGGTCTTGAGTTGATTTGGCTGCAGCAAGAAGGTGAATTGCAGCCTCTTCATTGTCGCCTCTTTGTAGCGAAAATTCACCTATTAAAAGGTCGGATAAGCTTGAGCTGGCTAGGCTTTCGGGCTGGTGAGGTTGGAGTGATTTGTTGGTTTTTATAGGGTTGCTGCAGCTGACAATCAGCGCGCAGGCAATCGCTACGCCAAGGTAGCGTAAAGGCATCCAACGGTAGTTGAAGCGAGTATTGAGCGGCGTGCGTGGCGGCAAGGTGAGGTTCTTTAATAATGCGATAATGGTTAAGTGTAACAAAATAATATGATGATGCGAGGGCTTTAGTTAAGTAAGATTTATAACCTAACTAGCTACTATCTCCACATAGCTGCTCAGTTGGCTATGGGGGCGGTAAAGTTTCGGGTATAATGGCGCCTTTAATCGTATTTCGTAATTGTTTGGCACTAGTACATCACCTCCATGACATTGTTTGTATTTGGCATTAATCACACCACGGCCCCTGTTGATGTGCGCGAAAAGCTAGCCTTTGCGCCAGAAATTACAGCGTCTGCTCTGCAGCAATTAGTTAGCCAAACCGCCGTTTCAGAAGCTGCGATTTTGTCTACATGTAATCGCACAGAAGTTTACGGCAGGTTGGCAATAGGTGAGTCGAAAACCAGCGAACCCGGTCTTGTAGTTGCTCAATGGTTATCTGAATTTCACCAAGTGGCGCTGGACCAGGTGCAGCATCATAGCTATTTCAAACAGGCCGACCAAGCGGTTAAACACATGATGCGTGTGGCTAGTGGGTTAGATTCGATGGTGTTAGGCGAGCCGCAAATATTAGGCCAGTTGAAATCTAGTTTTTCGGTGGCTCGACAAGAAAAAACGGCCACTAGCCATTTAATACGCATGTTCCAAAGTGCCTTTAACATGGCCAAATATGTTCGCACTCATACGGCTATTGGTGAAAACCCAGTGTCTGTTGCTTTTGCCGCAGTGGCTATGGCAAGGCAGATTTTTGCTCGTTTGGAAGATCAAACAGCATTGCTTATCGGTGCTGGTGAGACCATAGAGTTAGTCGCTAGACATTTGCGTGACGCCGGGGTGAAAAAAATCATTGTGGCCAATCGTACCTTACTTAGAGCAGAGGAACTGGCCCGTGAATTTAACGCTCAGGAGATTTTGCTGGCCGACATGCCAGATCACTTATCAGCTGCTGATATCGTAATTTCTTCTACGGCGAGTCAATTGCCCATCTTAGGTAAAGGCGCAGTTGAACGGGCGCTTAAACAACGTAAGCATAAGTTAATGTTTATGGTGGATATCGCTGTGCCTCGTGATATAGAACCAGAAGTTGCGGAGCTAGATGACGTCTATTTATACACCGTTGATGATTTAAAAGACGTAATAGACGAAGGTATGCGTTCGCGCCAAGAGGCCGCAAAAACGGCTGAGGTGATGATTGAAGAAGGCCTTGTCACCTATTTGGAGTACGAGCGTTCGTTAGATGCTGTTGGCACCATTCGTGATTACCGACAACGTATGGAAGCGGTACGAGACGAAGAGCTAGAGCGCGCTTTGTCGCTATTAGCCAAGGGCGAAGAGCCACAGTTGGTGATGCAGCGCCTTGCCCGCGGCCTCGCTAATAAAATGATGCACGCACCTACGGTGCAATTAAAGAAAGCCAGTGCCCTAGGGGACGACGAAAGCCTAGCGTTATTGCAAACCATGTTTGATTTGAATAAAACCTTATGAAAGCCTCAATACTTAGTAAATTAGAACGCTTGCAGGATCGCTATGAAGAGCTAGAAGCTCTGTTGGGTGTTGCTGAAGTGATTATGGACCAAGATAAGTTCCGTGCCTATTCCAAAGAATACGCAGAGCTTGAAGACGTAGTAAAAAACTACGGGCAATACGTTCAGCTACAAGCCGACATGGAAGAAGCTCAGTTAATGCTGGGCGAAGATGACGCCGAAATGAAAGCCATGGCAGAAGAAGAAATTCTAGATGGCAAAAAACGCCAAGCAGAATTAGAATTGGACTTACAGAAGCTACTGCTGCCAAAAGATCCAAACGACGGCCACAACACCTTTGTGGAAATTCGTGCTGGCACCGGTGGTGACGAAGCGGCTATCTTCGCTGGAGACCTGTATCGCATGTACACTAGGTATGCGGAAAATATGGGTTGGAAGGTGGAGATTGTCAGCAAAAACGAAGGCGAACACGGTGGTTATCGAGAAGTCATTACACGTATGGTAGGTGATGACGTTTATTCGCGCCTTAAGTTTGAGTCTGGTGCTCACCGTGTCCAAAGAGTGCCAGAAACAGAATCTCAGGGTCGAATTCATACCTCTGCTTGTACCGTAGCAGTGATGCCAGAAGTAGATTCTGTAGACGATGTAGATATTAATAAAGGCGACCTGCGCATTGATACTTTCCGTGCTTCTGGTGCCGGTGGTCAGCACGTTAACAAAACCGACTCAGCTATTCGTATTACTCACCTGCCATCGGGCACGGTAGTAGAGTGTCAAGACGAGCGTTCGCAGCATAAGAACAAAGCTAGGGCGATGTCTTTGTTGGCGTCTAGGTTGTTAGCCAGTGCGCAAGAAGTGGTGGCTGCAGAGCAAGCAGACGCCCGTAAGAGTTTAGTAGGCAGTGG
>JBLHQO010000027.1:0-14067 GCA_047625285.1 Oceanospirillaceae bacterium | reverse complement strand
CACCGGATTTCCGACCCACAGCGTACCACGAAGACATCGGCCTCTTTACCGCTCATTAAAGATCGGATCACTTCGTCGACTAAACCATTCTCGACCAGAGGAAGTATTCGTTTTGGGATTTTCATAGGTGTTTATATGGTACCGTTAGTGAGATCTTATTACTGGTGTTTTTAAGCGGAATTTCAAGTCATTCTAACATTATGAGACCTTTGCACAAAGCAGACACCAAGATAAAATGGCTAAAATCAGCCTACTTTTCGTTGGAAAACTTGGCAATAGCTAGCTATTACCTGCGTTTCCCGCCTCAATTAGACTGATTTTTCCATATTTCCCTTTTGTCGCCGCTTTATGCAAAGGTCTCATTATAGCAGTTGCTTGAGGGCATACATTTGTTCACATTGTTGCCGCGCATTGTGAGCGCAGGAATCCTATTACGGCTCGCAAACACATCGCTTAAAAATTACCCAAAAATAAGCGCTTATCAGGTATAATTCGGCCACAATTTTGGTGGTATAAAAAACATGTTTGAAATCAATCCATACATCCTTTCCATGAAAGACCTTGCTGAGCGCACTAATGTGCTTAGGGGGTACCTTTGACTATGCTGGTAAACAAGAACGTTTAGTTGAAGTAGAGCGAGAGCTTGAACAACCAGATGTGTGGAATGACGCTGAACGAGCCCAAGCTTTAGGTAAAGAGCGCTCTTTGCTTGAAGGTGTAGTGAATACTATTGATATCATGGACAGTGGCTTAGTAGATGCTCGTGAGTTGCTAGATCTTGCCGTAGAAGAAAACGACGAAGATACCCTAAACGAAGTTCAGCCAGAACTGGACGCCTTAACCGCCAGCTTAGAGAAGCTTGAGTTCAGGCGTATGTTCTCAGGTGAAATGGACCCTAATGCAGCTTTCCTAGACATTCAATCTGGCTCCGGTGGTACCGAAGCTCAGGATTGGGCCAGTATTATTTTGCGTATGTACTTGCGCTGGGGTGAACACAAAGGTTTTAAAGTAGAGCTGATGGAAGTGAGTGACGGCGACGTTGCCGGCATCAAAAGCGCCACCATTCGGTTTGAAGGCGATTATGCTTTTGGTTGGTTACGCACAGAAACAGGTGTGCATCGTTTAGTGCGTAAGTCTCCATTTGACTCTAGTAGTCGCCGCCACACCTCGTTTGCATCGGTATTTGTATCACCAGAAATTGACGACAACATCGAAATAGAAATTAATCCATCAGACGTGCGGGTAGATACCTATCGTGCCAGTGGGGCAGGGGGTCAGCACGTTAACAAAACTGATTCTGCCGTACGTTTAACCCACGGCCCTTCGGGTATTGTGGTGCAGTGTCAGAATCAGCGATCGCAACACCAAAACCGTGATTCGGCTATGAAGCAGCTGCGCGCTAAATTGTACGAGCAAGAAATGCTTAAGCGCCAAGAAGCCTCCCAAGCCGTAGAAGATACTAAATCTGACATCGGTTGGGGCAGCCAGATCCGCTCTTACGTATTGGATGATCAGCGTATTAAAGACCTACGCACCAACGTACAAACCGGTGGTTGTGATAAGGTGTTGGATGGTGACTTAGACCAATTTATTGTGGCCAGCCTTAAAGCTGGTTTTTAAGAAAAGCCACAATACAGATTAACAGCCCAGTAAAGAATATTACCCAATTGTAGAACCCAGACCTATGAATGATATCAACGAAAGTTTAATCCCAGACGACAACAAGCTCATTGCTGAGCGTCGTGCCAAATTGGCCAAACGTAGAGAAGCAGGAAATGCCTTTCCTAACGATTTTCGCCGTGACAGCTACGCCCAAGATCTTCAAAATACTCACGGCGAAAAAGATAAACCGGAGTTAGAAGCCTTGGCCTTACCTGTTAAGGTTGCAGGCCGTATCATTCGTAACCGCGGTGCGTTTATGGAAATTCAGGACGTGTCTGGTCGTATCCAACTTTATGTAAACCGCAAAGGTTTGGCACCAGAACAGTTGGCCGAAATTAAAACCTGGGACCTAGGTGATATTGTAGGTGTAGCAGGTGTTTTACAAAAATCTGGCAAAGGTGACTTGTTTGTGGATATGTCTGATCCACAACTACTCACCAAAGCCTTGCGCCCGTTACCCGATAAGCATCATGGTTTGGCAGACCAAGAAATGCGCTATCGCCAGCGTTACGTAGACCTTATCGTTAACGAAGAGTCGCGTAAGACGTTTGTTATCCGCACTAAGGTGGTAGAAGCCATTCGCCAGTATTTAATTACTCGTGACTTCATGGAAGTAGAAACCCCAATGATGCAGGTGATTCCTGGTGGCGCTTCTGCTCGCCCATTTATCACCCATCACAATGCCCTAGACCGTGATATGTATTTGCGAGTTGCGCCAGAACTTTACCTTAAGCGTTTAGTTGTGGGCGGTTTTGAGCGGGTGTTTGAAATTAACCGTAACTTCCGTAACGAAGGTTTGTCTACGCGTCATAATCCTGAATTCACCATGTTGGAGTTCTACTGGTCCTATGCCGATTACCGCGACCTAATGGATCTAACAGAAGGCATGTTGCGCCACATTGCTGACACTGTACTTGGTGACAGCAAAGTGACATACCAGGGTAGCGAGTATGACTTTGCCCAGCCGTTTACGCGTATTTCTGTATTTGACTCTATCTTGCATTATAATCCAGATATAAAGGCAGAGCAGTTGGCCGATGAAGCTGGTGCACGTGCTATTGCAGAAGCTTTGGGTATCCCATTAAAGCCTTATTATGGTTTGGGTAAGGTGCAAATAGAAATCTTCGAAAAGACCGTGGAAGATCGCTTAGATCAACCCACGTTTATTACTCATTACCCTGCTGAAGTGTCTCCTTTAGCCCGTCGTAATGATCTTGACCCGTTTGTGACCGATCGTTTTGAGTTCTTTGTAGGTGGTCGTGAGATTGCCAACGGTTTCTCAGAACTCAACGATGCCGAAGACCAAGCCGAGCGTTTTTTAGCTCAAGTCGCCGAGAAAGACGCAGGTGATGATGAAGCCATGCATTACGATGCAGACTACATAGCAGCGCTAGAGTACGGCATGCCTCCTACAGCTGGCGAAGGTATTGGCATTGACCGTTTGGTGATGTTATTTACCGATGCACCTTCTATTCGTGATGTGTTGTTGTTTCCACACATGCGTCCTGAAGCTAAATAACTCATTCTGTAGGCCTTAACAATGGCTCAGTCCATTTGGCAAAATGCACACCTAGGCCAGCTTGATGAAGGCTGGCTCAAAGTGTTGCAGCCGTGCTTAAAGCAGCCGCCACTTGAAGAATTAGCCACCTTTCTCCAAGGTAGGCTAGACCAACAGATCGACCTGTTACCGTCACAAAAAGACTGGTTTAACGCCTTTAAGCTAACCCCCTTTAAGCAGCTTAAAGTGGTGATTTTGGGTCAAGACCCATATCACGGCTTTGAGCAAGGGCTGCCCCAAGCCCATGGTTTGAGTTTCTCCGTTAATAAAGGTGTTAAAACACCGCCGTCATTACGTAATATACTTAAAGAATTAAAGACCGATTTAGCGGTTGAACTGGCCCCCCATGGTGATTTAACTCAATGGGCGCAACAAGGTGTATTGCTGTTGAATACAGTACTTACCGTGGAACAAGGCCAAGCCGGCGCTCACCAAAGTAGGGGTTGGGAAAGCCTTACGGATCACGTGATTAAAGCGATCAATGAGCAGTGTTCAGGGGTGGTTTTTATGTTGTGGGGCAAGCCTGCACAGCAAAAGGCGTGTTTTATCGATGTTAATAAGCACTGTGTTCTTGAAGCGGTTCACCCGTCGCCGTTATCGGCCTATCGAGGTTTTTTTGGTTGTGGTCATTTCTCTAAGGCCAATATCTATTTGGCAGAGCAAGGCCTAAGTGCAATCGATTGGCAACGCACGCCGATATTGGCAGAGCCTAACCAAATTCAATTATTATAAAAACCTGCTAAGCTCATTGTGAGCATCGGTTGAGTAAGGGTGCGTAAATTTAGGGGTTAATCATGGCAGACACATCAGAGTATCGCGGCTGGTTCTATTCTGTACTCATCGCAATCGATCAGCTAGGTAATGCTTTGGCTGGTGGTTATGCAGACTCCACCATCTCTGCACGAGTAGGTTACAATGCGCGACATTCTACCCCTGCGACAAAAAATTACTGGCGGTTATTGGAGTGGGTGATCGACTATAGCTTCTTGCCTCTTGATGGCCCAGACCATTGCTACCAAGTCTATCTAGCTGGCAATAATACCTACTACCGAGACGGCAGCGACTTGATGCGGGTGGTCTTGAGCACCTTGATCCTTTTTAATGCCATGCCTATTGCTGTAATTACACGTATTCTGGCGTGGCACAAAAACTCAAATCAAGCCTAGCCAGCACTCACATCAAGCTAAAACCTAAATTAAGCCGTACTTAAACTCTATTCAGAACGTCAATTAGAGCGTAATGCGCTCAAATACTTGTGGGTCAATTTCATAGGGCAGAGGTGACAAGGCAATGGTGGCTTCATCTTGTTCATGCAAGTGCAATTGATCTTCTTGTGCCTCTGTTCGGTTAATGACCGCTGTAAAGGTGTAAGTGTGGCCGCCGGTACTAGCCAGGCTGGTGATGCGGCCCACATTTTTTCGTTTACTGGCATCAATTTGTTGGCCCACTTCTAAAGCTTGGCTGGTGGTCACTTGGCCAATAAATAAGTGGCGTTTTAGTTTGCCCAAATATTGCATGCGGGCCACAATTTCTTGGCCGGTGTAACAACCTTTTTTAAAGTCGATGGCACCTGTGGCTTGTAAGTTAAGCATTTGCGGTACGTAGCTGTCGCTGATGTCTGGAGTGATATAAACCAACCCTTGGTTGATTTGGCGAGTTTCCCAGGCATGTGCTTCGGATAAGTTAGCCTTTTGCTCTAGCGCAGCGGTGACGCTTGCTTTAGCCTCTGGGTGGCAGTAGACAATGAACTCGTTGCGGTCTGCGTTATTGGCCCAAACCAAGCCATGTTCGTTGTGAACGGTATCAAGGCGATTATCTGGCGCCGAGCCAAAAGCGTCTTTAATGCAGGCAATAGCATCGTCGCCCCAAACAGCGAACCGACACCAATCGCTACTGGCATCTAGCAGCTGAGCTTTAGAGAATACAATGTACTTAGCCATGGCCTTTTGTACGGCTGCCACCATAGTTAAGGGCATGTGCAGTAGTAGAGTATCGGCATGTAATACTAGATCGAAATTGGCAATAGTGTTGCCTTTTGGGGTGCAATAAGCGCCAGCTTGCCCCCTAGACTGGGTGACTGTGCTGACGTCACAGGTGACTTGGCCTTGTAAAAACTTCTGAGCATCTTGGCCGGTTAAGCTTACGCTACCAAAATGATCTAACGGGCAAAAATTAGTCTGTTTCATAGTCTTAAATCATCTAAATGTTGATGCCAGCAGGCATGTGTTGACAGTATGCGCTAAAATTAAATCTTAGTGTCTATTGTATAGGTTATGGTATGGGTTACAACGGAGAAGTTCAATGCTGAATGCAACAGAATTAAGACGACAGATTTGGCATAGTCGCCGTGGTATGTTGGAGTTAGACGTTTTACTAGGGCCGTTTTCCAGCCATGCTTTGCCGTTAATCAGTGCAGAACAGCAGCAGATTTATGTGCGCTTATTAAGCCAGCAAGACCCCGATTTATTTACTTGGTTTATGGG
Source organism: Oceanospirillaceae bacterium (assembly GCA_047625285.1). Lineage (GTDB taxonomy): Bacteria > Pseudomonadota > Gammaproteobacteria > Pseudomonadales > Balneatricaceae > Njordibacter. The sequence continues at coordinate 8,364 of JBLHQO010000027.1, read as the reverse complement.
TCATGCAACAAGTGACGATAAAGAATTAGCAGCCATGGTTAAGCAAGTGAAAGACTATGCTCAGTCGAGTTAACTTCCAGCTTAAGGCTTCGGCACAGCTTACTCTAGTCTCTACCATGGTGTGGTTGGTGTTAAGCCTTTGCAGTATGGGTATCTTTGGCTGGACTTGGCTTGTGCTCGCCTATACGGTGCTGGCCGCGGTGGTCATTAGCCATTGGGTGTGGCGTTATGCCTGGCTCAAATCTAGTACTAGTGTGGTAGCGGTTAGCTGGACGCCGGATGAGTTTTGTTGTTACTTAAAAAATGGCGAGCAAGTGAGCGGGCGTATTATGGCTAAGTCTGCCTTTAATCCTTATTTTATCACCCTGCATATCATCGCTGTAGACGGCAGTAAGTTTTGGTGGCCGTTAATGATCGATAGTGGCCCAGTGGATGGGCTGCGTAAACTAAGAGTATTCGGCCGCTGGCATAACCAACAGCCTATTGCCAATCAAAGTTAGACGGCGTCAAAATAGTGTTGCGGGCCACGGGTAGGGTGTAGGGATAGTCTAAGGTGTAGTGTAAGCCACGGCTTTCTTTACGTTGTTGAGCGCTGTGGATAATGATGGACGCCACTAAGGCTAAATTACGCAGCTCAATGAGATCTCCGCTGATACGGTAATTGCTGTAAAACTCATCAATCTCGCTCAACAACATTTCCACGCGATGCTGCGCTCGAGTGAGGCGTTTGTCTGTACGTACAATACCCACGTAATCCCACATAAAACGACGTAGCTCGTCCCAGTTATGGGAAATGATGACGTCTTCATCGGAATCTTTCACTTGGCTTTCATCCCACGGTGGAATAACGCTGTCTAGTTCGGCTGGAGTCCAATGGGCTTCAATGTGTTGTGCTGCAGCGTGGCCATATACAAAACATTCCAGTAATGAATTACTGGCCAAGCGGTTAGCGCCGTGCAGCCCAGTAAACGCTGTTTCACCGATGGCATAAAGGCCTTCGATGTCGGTCATGCCGTCTTGATTGGTGATAATCCCCCCACAGGTGTAGTGTGCTGCAGGTACTACGGGAATTGGATCTACAGAAATGTCTATGCCAAGATCCAAACAGCGCTGGTAAATGGTGGGGAAGTGGGATTGCACAAACTCTCGGCCACGGTGGCTGATGTCTAGATAGACACAGTCATCACCTAGGCGCTTCATTTCATGGTCGATAGCTCTTGCCACTATATCTCTTGGAGCAAGTTCTAAGCGCTCATCAAAACGCTGCATAAAAGGCTCACCATTAGCCAGTAAAAGTTTAGCGCCTTCGCCACGAATTGCTTCAGATATTAAAAATGACTTTGCCTGGGGGTGGTAGAGGCAAGTGGGATGGAACTGGTTAAATTCCATGTTAGCGACGCGACAACCTGCTCGCCAAGCCATAGCAATGCCGTCGCCAGATGATCCATCTGGCGTGCTGGTGTAAAGGTAAACCTTACTGGCGCCTCCAGTAGCCAAAATAACGCACTGGGCCCTCAAAGTATTCACGTGACCCGTTTTCTGGTCCAGCACGTAGGCACCTAAACAGCGATTACCAGGCAAACCTAATTTGGCACCGGTGATTAAATCGATGGCTACTTGATGGCATAATAAATGCAAATTTTTGGCTTCATTGGCACGTTCAAGAAGGGTGGTGGTCACTGCCTGGCCAGTGCGGTCTGCGGCATGAATAATGCGGCGATGGCTGTGTCCACCTTCTTGGCCTAGGTGGTAACCCGTTGCATCATCTTGATCTTGGGTAAACGGTACTTGTTGTTCAATAAGCCATTCTACACTAGCTTTGGCTTGCTCTACTGTAAACTTGATGGCTTGAGGATCACCAAGGTTTGCACCCGCAATAAGAGTATCTTGGATGTGATTATCGATACGGTCTTGTTGGTCTAATACTGCGGCAATGCCGCCTTGGGCTTTAGCAGAGGCGCCAGCGTTTAATTCGTCTTTACTAATAATAGCTACATTTCGGGTGGCAGCCAACTTCAAGCCTAAACTAAGGCCAGCAGCGCCTGAACCAATAATAAGAACATCGTATTGAAAATCTTGTTGCATAAGGAGGTTTCAAAGTTCGTTTTGGTCACTCATTATAGCGTGGGCGCAGCCAAGGATAAACGCTTATAGCCTACTACATATGTGTTAACTGGTAAGATATGACTGAATTTCGTGCGGGCTGGCCTAATCTGCGGTACTCTTATTGTATTGTTGAATTAGAAGCGTAATGTTCATTGTATATCTACTGCAGTCTAGATAAGGAAATCTAAGTGCCTCACGTGCAGTCCTCTGCCTCACCTGCCCCATCAGACCAACAGCTTGTCGAACGAGTACAAGCTGGGGATAAACGTGCCTTCGATTTACTGGTGCTTAAATATCAGCATAAAATCATCAGTTTAGTGGGCCGTTATGTTAAAGATCACCACGAGGCCATGGATGTAAGCCAAGAGGCCTTTATAAAAGCCTACCGTGCTTTAGCTAATTTCCGTGGCGATAGTCAGTTTTACACGTGGCTGTATCGCATCGCAATTAATACAGCAAAAAACTATTTGGTGGCACGTAATCGTAGGCCGCCTGATGTGGATGTAGAGGCAAATGAATACGGTGACTACGGCAGTGCAGACATTATGGCTGACGTGGATACTCCAGAAAACCTGATGGCTCGCGATCAATTACAAGAGAAAGTATTTGCTACTCTAGAGAAATTACCAGATGACCTAAGAACGGCATTAACCCTAAGAGAGTTTGAAGGCATGACTTATGAGCAAATTGCACAAGTGATGGATTGCCCTGTTGGAACTGTACGGTCGCGTATATTTCGTGCCCGTGATGCCATAGACAAAGAAGTGGCTAAGCTGATGGACCGTGATTAGCGAGTTTTTAAGGTGTTAAAAATTAAAATTGAACCAAACGACCTTGTAGGCGTCTTATCTTCAGTAAGTTAAATTTAGGAATCGATATTTTGGCCCCCACTCAAATTAACTCCGAGTCAATACGCGAATCATTATCTGCAGTGATGGATGATGCTGCCCAGCCGCTAGAGCTTCAGCGTGTACTTAAAGCTAGTCAAGATAATGAACAAGTAAGGTTGCAATGGGCGCGCTATCAGCTTGCTAGTTCAGCCCTAAAGCGTGAAGCAACGCATGCTTCATTAGACATCGATTTGGCACTTGGTGTGCGTAAGGCTATTGATGCAGAGCCAGCTTATGCTCTGCCCAGTTCTCACTTGGAGTCAAAGATTGGCAGGTTTGATCGCTTCTGGCAACCCGTTGCTGGGTTAGCGGTAGCGGCAAGTGTTACCGTGGTTATGGTATTGGGTGCGCAACGCATGAGCGTAGACGTGCAGCCACAAATGATTCCAGCACAGCAAGGTGTGGTTTTGTTGGAGCCAAGACATACCAATAATAGTATTGCATTGTCTAGTACCGGCGTCTCTCACACGGTAGCTGAAAATACTAATGAAATTATACGTTTACCAGCGCCTGTGGAAGCAGCTAATGCGGCAGAAGCACATTGGTTAGTAGAAGCTTTGCCGGCTGGGTTTGTATTAACTCAGCGTAGTTTAGACGCATCAGATCAAGCTGTAAGAGAAGTGCTGACCTATAGTGATGGCGGTGCTAGTTTCACTCTTTATGTGGAACCATTGAATGGGCGTACTATTGCCGAAGGCCACGCCTTTGCAGGCTCAAACTTGGTATTGGGCCAATCTATGAACAATAACGGCGAACAAATATTTATGACCTTAGTAGGCCAATTAAGTTTAGTGCAAGCTGAGCAAGTAGCGAACTCTGTGGTATCCTTGGTAGCTCAATAAACGCCTCGTAAGACCGCAGGGCTGCATTATGTCCAACGCACAAGATTCTATGATTGAGCAAGTTGCTCATGTACACGCCATTGATAAGACCACGGTTTGGCTTGATACCTTACGCCTTGCTACCTGTGATTCTTGCACCTGTGGCCAACGGCTTATAAATCGAGCAACAGACAGTGCGCATTCGCGTATCGAATTGCCGCTACCTCAACATATGACCCTGAGCGTGGGTGATGAAGTGGTGCTTGGCATCCCTCAAAAAGCCTTTATTAAAGCCAGTTTGCTAACATTTGCCATGCCACTACTAACTATGCTGGCAGGAGCTTCGTTGGTTCAGTGGTGGGGCTTTTCTGAACTAACAACAGTTGTAGCCGCATTATTAGGTTTAGGCCTAGGTTTATTATTGTTACGTTGGTATAGTCAAAGTGACTCAATTTTAAGCTCCAGCCAGTGGCAGCCAATGATTTTGCGCCAGCAGCGGTTGGATCAGGTACAAGAGCTACACTTTACGTCTGAATAAAATGTCCAGTTACAAACCTTGTTATAAGGGTCTTGTTAACTGCAAAATTGTGTAAAGGATGATGGCTATTGGCTCTGATTCTGCAAAACTATCGTATGCTTCTATACTTCATAAGCATCCATTTTGATTGTAGAGGAACTGAGCCATGACCAAACAAGTGTCTTTGAACTATAAATATATTTCTGTACTGCTGCTGTCCTTACTTTGGTCTAGCCTAGCGCGGGCTGGGCAATTGCCAGATTTTACTCTGCTAGTTGAGGAGGCCTCTCCTGCCGTTGTTAACATCAGTACCTCCCGTGTTGTTAGCCAAAGGCCTGCTGGGAACCAATTTGACTTGCCGGGTCAAGAGCAGTTGCCAGATATTTTTAAGCACTTCTTTGAGCGCCAATTTCCACAACAAAAATCACCACAGCAGGGGCAAGTGCCTAAGGCACAATCCTCTGGTTCTGGCTTTTTGATTAGTGAAGATGGGTACATATTAACCAACTATCATGTGGTAAAAGACGCCGATAAAATTGTTGTCGCGCTTAGTGATCGCCGTGAAATGGAAGCGCAATTGGTTGGCTCCGACCCACGTTCTGACTTGGCTTTGTTAAAAATTGAAGCCGACGATCTGCCCTTCCTGACTTTAGCAGACTCTGACCAGCTTAAGGTTGGGGAATGGGTGCTGGCTATTGGCTCTCCTTTTGGGTTTGATTATTCAGTCACCGCTGGTATTGTCAGCGCTAAGGGTCGTAGTTTACGCTCGGAAACCTATGTGCCTTTTATCCAAACAGACGTCGCCATAAATCCGGGTAATTCGGGTGGGCCTCTGTTTAACTTAGATGGCGAAGTGGTGGGTATTAATTCTCAAATCTATACTCGCTCAGGCGGCTTTATGGGTCTTAGTTTTGCTATTCCTAGTAACACGGCTATTGCTGTAGTCGCTCAGTTGAGAGCAACAGGGGAGGTGGCGCGAGGTTGGTTGGGCGTGCAAATTCAAGAAGTAAGTCAAGACCTAGCAGAATCTTTTGGTCTGGATAAAGCAGCAGGGGCATTAATTGCACAAGTGTTTGACAATAGCCCAGCCCTAGCGGCGGGCCTTCAGGCAGGTGACGTCATTACCCAAGTAGATGGTCATGAAATTATTATGTCTGCACAGGTGGCTCATTTTATCGGCGCTATTGCACCGGAGCAGTCCGTGGTTATCCAGTTGGTAAGAGGTGGTGAAAGTATAAAGATTGACGTGGTGATCGGACATCTGCCAAAAACAGTAGCAGGTGTTGGAGGTGCTGTCGATCAAGGAGAGTATGTTAAGCGCATTGGTTTACGTGTGACAGCCTTGTCATCAGAAAAGGCACAGGAATGGCGTATACGCAATGGTATAGAGATTTTGGAGGTGGATGCTGGCGTAGCCCAGGAGCTGGGCTTGAAATCTGGGGATGTTATTACTAGTATGGCCAACCAACGCGTCGCTACTGTGCAACAGTTTGTTGAATTGGCTGCTGCTTTGCCTGCCCAGCGTTCTATTTCGCTACGTATCGTACGTGAGGGCAGGCCTTTGTTTGTGGCTTTTCGGCTAAATCAATAGGCGCAGGGAATAGTCATCTACTGAATTTTATTGCCCACGCGCACTACTTTTAAGGTATTAGTGCCGCCATGGGCTTTCACATAATCACCTTTAGTAATCAGTACGATGTCACCATCTTGCACCACGCCTAATTCCTTAAGTTGCTCTACAGCGATATGGTTCACGGTAGCATTTTCCAATACTGCAGAATCGAATGGGTGAGTAATCACTCCGCGGTATAAGCAAACTCTGCGCTGGGTTGCAGCTTGTGGAGTAAAGGCGAAAATAGGGATGCCTGAGCGTATACGAGACATGAGTAATGGGGTTTTACCCGTTTGGGTCATACAAATAATGGCCTTAACACCCTCTAGGTGGTTGGCTGCATACATGGCGCTTAAAGCAACACTTTCATCAATGCTGTGTACGCTAATATCAACTCGGTGAGATGACTTGTTAGATTTTCTGTGCTGCTCAGCTCCCAAGCAAACCCTAGCCATCGCTTCTACCGTTTGTGTAGGGAAATCGCCAATGGCGGTTTCCGCAGACAACATGACCGCGTCTGTGCCATCCATTACCGCATTGGCAACGTCTGATACTTCTGCGCGGGTAGGCATGGGGCTGGCGATCATAGACTCCATCATTTGTGTTGCTGTAATCACAATCCGATTGAGGCGACGGGTGTGCTTAATGATGTCTTTTTGAACGCCTACTAACAGTGCATCTCCTATTTCAACTGCTAGGTCACCTCGGGCAACCATCACGCCTTCAGATGCTTCAATGATGCCTTCAAGGGTTGTTGGGTCGATGGCTTCGGCGCGTTCTATTTTGGCAATCAAACCAGCACTGCTGTTGGCTTGTTCAAGTAACACGCGTGCTTCGTGCATGTCGTCTGCATTGCGTACAAATGAAATAGCGATATAGTCTACGCCAATTTCGGCAGCAGTAATTAGGTCGGCACGGTCTTTGTCTGTTAACGCGGGTGCAGATAAGCCGCCGCCCTGTAAGTTGATACCTTTATTGTTGGATAAAGGGCCGCCAATTTCTACGCGCGTATGTACCTTGCCTTCACTTACGTGCATCACCTTAAGTACGATGCGGCCGTCATCCAGTAATAAGATGTCATCTTTGTTGAGGTCTTTGCCTAGTTCGGGGAAGTCTAAACCTACAGCCTGTTCAGTGCCCGCTTCCAGATCCATAGACGGGTCTAGTATAAATGCCTGGCCTTCGTGTAATTGCACCTTATTGTTGGTAAAGCGAGCCACGCGCACTTTAGGGCCTTGCAAGTCCGCCAGCAAAGCAACGTGGCGGCCTACTTCCTTGGCCGCTTGAAGTACGGTTTCAGCACGTTGTTTATGATCGGCTGGGCTGCCGTGGGAAAAGTTCAGCCTAACTACGTCGGTACCGGCTGCAATAATACTTTTTAGAACTTCTAAGCTGCTAGTGGCGGGGCCTAAGGTAGCAACAATTTTAGTGCGTCGTAATTGCATAATATAAAGATCTGTCCTTGATAATGAGAGGGTATGTAAGTGATGCTAGCTCACCCTAGGGTTTAATGGTGCATTAGCGCTAGGCTGGTGTCCAGCATTCTGTTACTAAAGCCCCATTCATTGTCATACCAAGCCATTACTTTAACTAAATTGCCCTGGGCCTTGGTGTGGTTAGCGTCAAAGTTTGAGGATTTTGCACAATGGTTAAAGTCTACAGACACTAATGGTTGGCTTACGTAGTCCATAATATAGTTCAGTTCAGGATCATTGGTAATGGCATTTTTCACATGCTGGTTAATGTCATGGGCGCTGGTTTCTGTAGCTGCCACAAAGGTAAAATCGACCAATGAAACGTTAATTGTAGGTACCCGAATAGCCATGCCATCTAGGCGGCCATCAAGCTGGGGTAGCACTAGGCCTACAGCTGCGGCAGCACCAGTTTTGGTAGGAATCATAGAGCTGGTGGCAGAGCGCGCGCGGTACAAATCGCTGTGCATGCCGTCTGTGAGTAGTTGGTCGTTGGTATAGGCGTGGATAGTGGTCATTTGCCCTTGTTCTATGCCTACGGTCTGGTGCAGGATCTTAGCTAACGGTGCCAGGCAGTTAGTGGTGCAAGACGCATTTGATATGATGCGTTCTTGGCCGGTGAGCGTATGGTGGTTAACCCCATAAACAATAGTGGCATCTAAGTCTTGGCCAGGGGCAGAAATTAATACCTTGTGTGCGCCGGCGTCAACATGCGCTTGAGCGTCTTTTCGATGAGTAAATAAGCCGGTACATTCAAGTACTAGGTCTATATTAAGTGCCTTCCATGGTAGCTGGCTGGGATCCCTCAGTTGGTATAGGTTAATTTTGTCTTGGTTGACATATAGGTGTTGATCATCGTATTCAACTTGGCCGTTAAAGCGACCGTGTACGCTATCAAATCGCAGCAAGTGGGCATTGGTTTGAGGGCAGCCTAGGTCGTTGATAG
>JBLHQO010000026.1:0-14434 GCA_047625285.1 Oceanospirillaceae bacterium | reverse complement strand
GGTCTGGCATCGCTACCACGGCTACAATAGCAATGGCTGGGTGTTTGTAAATAGCATCTTCTACTTCAATAGAAGATATATTTTCACCACCAGAAATAATGATATCTTTTGAGCGATCTTTTAGTTGAATATACCCATCTGGATGCACAACACCCAAGTCACCAGAGTGGAACCAGCCGCCTTCAAACGCTTTTTCAGTGGCAGCAATATTTTTAAAATAGCCTTTCATTACCACATTGCCGCGAAACATGACCTCACCTAAGTCTTCCCCGTTATGCTTTACCTGTTGCATGGTGTCTGGTTTAAACACGGCAAGGCCTTCTAAAGGCAAATATCGAACACCCTGGCGCGCCTTTAAGCCCGCCTGGACAGATAAGGGCAAATCGTTCCACTGTTCATGCCAGTCATTGACCACCGCAGGGCCATAGGTTTCAGTTAATCCGTAGAGGTGAACTACATCAAAACCCGCAGCCCCCATATCAGCTAGCGTTCTTTCCGGAGGAGGTGCAGCTGCGGTAAGAAATTGCACGCGATTGGACATCTGGTGATCAGCCTGCCCTGCTAAAATTAGCGACATAACAATGGGCGCACCACAAAGGTAGTTCACTTTATGTTCAGAAAGTGCATTCCATATTAAGTCAGCTCTAACCTGACGAAGGCATACGTGGGTCCCAGCCACCGCAGACAAGGTCCAGGGAAAACACCACCCATTACAATGGAACATGGGCAAAGTCCACAGATACACCGCATGTTTAGGCATGGATGTTGTCAGCGCATTACCTTGGGCCAACAAATAAGCACCCCGATGATGGGAGACAACACCTTTGGGGTCGCCGGTTGTACCCGACGTATAATTGATAGAAATGGCGTCCCACTCATCTGCTGGCATTTGCCATGCAAAGGCCTCATCTCCTTGCGTTAAAAACGCCTCATAATCAATCGCCGTATTACATACCCGTTCACCCGTATATTGCACATCGTCATATACAATTAACATAGGCCTGACCGACGCTAACACCAGTGCCTCTTGTATGATGGGTACATATTCACTGTCAACAATTACCACCTTTGCTTCGGCATGATCAAGTTGAAATGCAATAGTAGTAGGGTCTAGCCTAGTATTTATGGAATGGAGTACGGCCCTGCACATAGGCACACCATAATGACACTCTAACATGGCCGGCGTATTGGCTAGCAACACCGACACTGTATCACCTCTGACGATACTCGCTGCAGATAATGCCGAGGCTAATTGTCGTGACCGCTTAAAGAACTCGCCATAAGTTTGACGTAATTCACCGTGAATAATAGCGACATGATCCGGAAACACGCTCGCTGCCCTTTCTAGAAAACCAATCGGTGTAAGGGGCTGGTAGTTAGCAGGATTGCGTACCAAATCATGATTATATGAATCACACGTAGTAGCCATTTACTGGTCACTCCATGTTGGTGTGCGTTTTTCAATAAACGCATTAATGCCTTCTTTCGCGTCTGGTGTGAGCATATTCCCAACCATCACTTCAGCTCCAAAGGTATAAGCGTCTGACAAAGACATTTGACGCTGCTCATAAAAAGCACGTTTACCAATGGCCACTGTAGCACTGGATTTAGCGGCTATTTTTATGGCTACTTCCATGGTCCGTGAGGTCAGATCATGCGCTGAAGTCACCGCGTTGATCAAACCAATTTCTGCTGCTCTATGGGCGGAAATCATGTCTCCAGTTAGCAACATTTCCATGGCATGTTTGCTAGCTACATTACGAGATAGCGCCACCATAGGGGTTGAGCAGAACAAACCGATATTTACCCCTGGGGTACCGAACATGGCATTTTCTTCGGCGTATGCAAGGTCGCAACTGGCCACTAACTGACAACCAGCCGCAGTGGCAATACCTGCAACCTCTGCAATGACAGGCTTGGGATTATTAACGATGGATTGCATCAAGGTTGAGCACATCAGCATTATTCTGCTGAAATACTCTCGCCCTTTATCATTGTCTTTACGGCCTTGCGTTAGTTCCTTTAGATCATGTCCAGCACAAAAAACTGGCCCGTTGGCTACCAAAACGACAACCCGCACTAACGGATCAGAAGCAGCGTCAATGATCGCTAGATGCAACTGAGCTAGCATAGATTCCGATAAAGCATTACGCCTAGCAGGGTTGTTCAACGTCAATCGAAGAACACCTTGGGCATTGATTTTAGCCAAAACAATCGGCTGTTCATTTAAGTCCTTAGTGGTCATATCTTAGTATCCTAGGTTATCTTATTAGCTTTAGGAGCAACCAACTACCAACTAGCCGAGCACTATTTAACTGGCTGCCAATTTCTTTTTAGCAACACGGTGACAATCACTTGGGTTAAATCAAGCAGCCGATCGAGATCAATAACGCCTTGGTAGCCTGTTATTACGCCTAATTTCTTAAGTTTATCGAGCCGCACCCAGCACGGTGTTGGCGATAAATTGACTAGCTCTGCCAGTTTAAACTTACTGATTTTTCCATGGTGTTGTACCGCGCTCAAAATACGGATATCTATCGCATCCAAGGCCAGTTTTTTCATGCTTACGTTCTCTATGTGAATCACTCAATAACCGCTTGGGCATGTTATTAAACACTCTCTCACTAAGCACCAGTAACCCACCCTTGTAGGGAAGCATACAAGAATTTACAATCTATTCAAAGCTTGTTTTAGCAACTTCATGCCGCCCGCCAGAATTTATTATTTATCTATAAATATCAATAATTTAAGTGTTATCCATTTGTTAATGCGATATTCTAAAACCATAAATACCCTTACTACCACAGCCATCACTAGGTTTTAGTAGCGCATTACCGCTATACCCCATAATCCCGTTCTACTTTAGATATCCGCACCTTAAACGATTGATACCAGAATTCATGCCCGAGCCTCTGTGCTTCCAAGTGCTCTACATTGGCTTTCCATTGTGTAATAGACTCTAAGTCAGACCAGTAAGAAACGGTAATTCCTAGGCCTAGCGCACCCTCCTCTCTGGCGGATTCAAACCCTAAAAAACCTGACTGCTGCGTTGCTAATTCAACCATTCTATTTGCAGCTTCACCATAACCAAGGTCATCATCGTTGCCAGCTGAGGAAAGAGTTGAGGTGAACACAACTGCGTAATAAGGTGGCTTGGGGGTATTTGCGATAGGGCTCATTAATGTTCCTTGTGATGGTGCCAAAATGTAACAACCTAACTATCTTGGCTATCTTGGCTATCTTGGTTATGCCGCCACGCTCACCATACCATTAGAGCGCACCAAAGCTAAACTTGGCAAGTTGTCCCAAACGGGGTGATGATTTGAACTTCAGCAAAAGCGGCCTCTACATCGGCTTGATGTTTAGCCTCAAAAAGCAGTTTAAGGTTAGGCCCAGCATCCATAGTGAGATAAAGAGGCAGCCCTTGTTCACGCAGTTGCCAAACTTTTTGCATTTGCGTTAAGGATTCAGGCTGCCAGTAGACTAGTGGTGGCCATGCGGCAGCCATGGTGGCGTGCATGCTCATGGCATTATGCTCTGCGGTTTTGGCCATGGTTTCAAAATCACCCTCTTCGATAGCCGCTTCAATAACGGCAAGATCTGACTCGGCTTGTTGTGGCCATTGCTGGTATAGCGCGGAAGTGGCTATGGTTCTGGCCATACCTTCACGAGAAGAAACGGCTTTTGTTTGGCTAGAAACAGTTAATAATCCAATTCTTAATTGTGGCCATTGCTGCTCTAGTGGAAAAGCAATGCTGTCGCTGCCATTAGCCTGCTCTCCGGCTTGCCATTTAATAAAGCCATGCCATAAGGAGCGGCTGGCACTACCGCTGCCTAAACGAGCTAATGCAGACAACTGACGCTCTGGTAGCTGCCAACCCATGAGTGTATTAGTGGCTAAAGTTAAGGCCGCAAAACCACTGGCAGATGAGGCCAACCCCGCTGCCGTAGGCACTGTGTTGATCGTGTCTATGCGTAATTTTAGATCCCGTGGCAATACTCTGTCTAACCACTGGCCAACCTTAAGCGCAAAGCTCTGGTTTGTTTCAACCGCTTCACCGTTGAGTATCACTTGATGGGCTGGCGCGTTGATCACCGATAGGCCCGTTTTAGTGCCATGCTCAGCTAGCGAGATGGACAAAGAGCCGGTTACGGGTAGATTAAAGCTAGCCTCACGCTTGCCCCAGTATTTGCTTAAGGCGATATTACTGGGTGCGTAAGCACTGGCCTGGGCCGCTGGCGCATTGTATTTAGCGGCGCCCAACACTTGATCAACCCAATCATTGACCGACATTGCGATTATTGGGTGTTGGTTCATAGTGGTTTCTCATATGGCGCTTGACTAGGCAAATAGTTTTCTTGGCGCAGACCTTGTGGGTCTATTTGTACTGACATTTGAACATGAGGCCAGTCTAGTGGTTCGCAGCCCAGTAGTAGCACACAATCGCCTAGGCCAGAACCAGAAATTTTAGCACCAAACAAGGCGCCGTTTGTTGCCTGCTTTTGGCCCAACTCGATAATACGTTCTATGGTTTTATCGCTTACACCAAGGTCTCGCATGAGGTTTTGGTACTGATCCATTAACTGGGCAAAAATAGGCCAATCTTCGCCATTCAGTGCATACACAGTTGTTTCAACACAGGCACCCATTTGCTCATAAACTTGTGCAAAACGTTTTGGATCATGAATCGCTGCTTGGAGTACTTGTTCTATCACTACAGGGGTAGGCGTTTTGTAACCACAATAAACTAACCGTAAGCCCGGAGCTCGCTGCCAAGCCTGGGCAGAAAGGTTAACCTTATTGGCGGTAAGTGGCTTAGCTTGAAACTTAACAATGCCCCCTAAGGCACTTGCAGCAACATCGGCACCAGAACCCCTACCCTGCACTTTACGGATAGACTCTATACCTAAGCGCATCACTGCCTGAACATCAAACTTGCCTTTAACAAGCAGTTCAATAGCACCCAAAGTAGCCACAGTAACAGCTGCTGATGAACCTAAACCTAACATGTGCTCAAAGTCTGATTCGATCACCAGATGTAACCCTGTATTCAGCTCACAACAAACAAGAGCCTGTAGTACAAAGCTAAACGGTGAGCTTTGATCTAGTTGGGCTTCTAGCTCAACCAGTGGACATTCAAAATAACCTAATTGAGACTCAACAACAACGAGGCCATCTGGACGCTTATTGGCCTTAATGTAAATACGCTGTGTTAAAGCACAAACAAGCGCACTATGGCCATACAATACAGCATGTTCGCCCATAAGCATGGTATTAGCTGGAGCAGATGAGATTACGCTTGAGCTAATCAAAATAAAACACTCCCTCAAGGTCTGGAAGCATGTCTTGCACACCATAACCGTAGCTTAGGCCCAGTTGCTCAAGATCAGATTGCTCTACGCCCATGGCAAAAACCAGGCCTCCATGGTCACCCGCCACACTCCCTGCACCACACACTTTTGCAGCCCCACCATGGGTTTCTACACGGCCGATAAACTCAGCTACAGCCTTAGGCACAACACCTATCTGATGTAATAACTGGTGGTTAGCCTGAATGGCTTCTAGCATGCGGGTGTGTTGATTAAGACACATGGCAGTAAGCAGGTTTTGTTGAACAGCACCAAATCGATCCCATAGGCTAAGTGGAAAATTTTGTTGCTTAACGGCTTCTACACATTCACCCGTGGAGCTAAGCGGTTTACCCGTAGTGACTAAAAAATACGGTGCTAGCTGTTTGAGTATTTGGCGCTCGCCATAACCCTTTTGGTATTGCTGGAAACCACCCATAACACACACATAAGGGTCTAAACCGCTGGAACGACCATGTTGCCAATGTTCACTTTGAATTGTTTTTGAAATCAGTTCAGAAGGTGTTAATGGTTTACCTAAGTGTTTAAAAGACGCTGCCAACATTGCGGCAACCAAAGCCGCTGATGAGCCCATGCCTCCACCGGCAACAAGATCCATAGTAAGTTTGATAGTTAAACCACTAGCCGGGGCGTGTTGGTTTGGTAATAAATAAACCAAACCACTTGCGCCGATGGCCGCTGCAAAAAATTCTTCGGGGTTTGAAACCACACTCGATAAAGACGCTGCATGGGTCAAAAATTGCTGATGGCGAGACTGGGTTTGTTGAGCTAACTTAGATAGTTGTAGGTTACTAAATTGTTGATCAATGCCAAATTCAGGCACCTTAAGGTGCACCCCATCAAATGCACCGCTAGTGACCTTAGCAAAGGCATACTTTTGAATGGCGCACGCTAAGGCAGGTGCACCATAGACAACGGCATGTTCGCCACTGAGAATAACTTTACCCGGCACTCTTACGCGAGTGCAAGGTACGCCAGAGCTAGGTGACCAAGCGGGAGTGGCCGGCGAATTTGGAGAGGACACCGAATCAGGCGCGTTCATCGCACCTGATAAAGGCGTTTGTGTTGGCTAATACCTGTTAAGCGAAACTTGCCATTGGTTTGGTGTTCAAACTCATGGTCGCCACCATCTGTAGGCACTTCAAAGGCGTACATTTTTTGGTAGTCGGCATAGTTTAATGGTTGCCGTGCATCAAGCATGGCTTGGTGACTCTGCTTATGCAGCATGCCCTGGTAACCGTTTACAAGGGTGCCCGTGAAAAACTCACCTACGCTACCCGAACCATAACTAAAGAAACCAATACGTTTGCCGGCCAAATTAGCAGCGGTATTGTCTAGCAAAGAAATCAACCCAATATACATAGCAGCTGTGTAGCTGTTACCTGTAATACGGTTATAAATAAGGCTGGAGGAAATTTGGTCTTCTAATGTTTGGGCACTAAGTTGGTGCGCATTGCCATTAGCGAGGTGATTGTGGGCTTTTTGAGCCATACGACTAAATGGTAAATGATAACAAAAATAATCAAAGTCACCGAATTTCAAATCGCTTTGCTGCTGAAAGTCCTGCCATGCAGAACGCACACAACGTAAATACACCTTAGTGGAATATTTTCCATCCACTAATGCTGTAGAGCGATAGTTAGGGCGCCAGAAGTCCATCACATCTTCGGTATGAATACCCGTCTCAGGATCAAGTGCAATAAGCCTTGGATTAGCACTCACTATCATCGCTACCGCTCCACAACCTTGGGTCGCTTCACCAGGAGTTTGCCGGTCATAACGTGCGATATCAGAAGCAATAACCAATACTTTTTCTTTGCGCTTGCGAGCAACCCAAGCCGTTGCTAACTGCAAGGCAGCAGTAGCGCTATAACAAGCCTGTTTAAGTTCAACCACTCTACAACGCGGACTGAGCTTTAACAACGAGTGCAAATACACGCCAGCAGCCTTGGATTGGTCAATACCTGTTTCCGTAGCAAACAAAATAGTGCTGATAGCACTTGGATCTTCACCTCGTTCTTTCATACCTTCTAACAAAGTCACGCAGGCATTAGCCGCCATGGTGACGACATCTTCGTCAGCACCGGGCACGCTCATACGCTCCTGGCCTATGCCAACAGTATATTTGGCCGCATCGGAGCCGTTATTGGCCGCTAACTCTTGCAAATCTAAGCTAAAGTTAGTGGTATAAAAACTAATATCATCAATACCAACGGGCATATAGCTTCTCGATCTTCCCTGCTACAAACTTAATGAAATATAAATGTCTCAAACTAACGTTCACTAAGCACTAACGAATCGTTTAAATGCAAATCACCTATATTGCTTGCAGATAACAAAAACATGGCGGTGACAAACTCTTTTTTCAGGGCTTCAATGGCATCAACTACAGCTGAGGTAGATTCCATGGCCGGCGCCAAAAATGGTTTAGCGACACCACCTAAACAGCCGCCAAGTATAACACTCTTTACCAAGTCTAGCCCATTACGCAAGCCGCCACTGGCCATGAAATTTGCCTGCTGCATGTATGGACGAGCATTTTTCATGGCTAAAGGCGTTGGAATACCCCAATCTTGTAATGTAAAGCCTAGGGTATGCGCATCTTTGCGGCGCTGTTGTTCAATACGCGCCCATGAAGTGCCGCCGCGTCCCGCTACGTCAAACCACCGAATACCGTGGCGCAAACCTAGTTCAATATCGGCCACGCTCAAGCCTGCTCCAACTTCTTTTAGCACTACGGGTACGTTAAGCTGCGCCTGTGCATGACCAATGGCTTGAGCCAAATTGGCAAAATTAGTATCACCCTCAGGCTGCACCGCCTCTTGCAACGGATTTAGGTGTAAGAATATTGCATCCGCCGCTAACACGTCGATGGCCTGTTGTAGTTGGGCTGAACCCATGCCGTTATTAAGCTGAATGGCACCCATGTTAGCGAACAACAGAGCATCCGGAGCATAACGGCGCAAATCAAAACTGGCCCTAGCTTTAGCATCTTCCAACATCACCCGTTGTGAGCCTACACCCATGGCCACACCGGTAATTTGGGCGGCCTCGGCTAAATGTTGATTAACCTTAGCTACCAAGGCATCGTCACCGCCGGTCATCGAAGAAATCAACAAAGGAAAACTCAGTCGCTTGCCCATAACTTCTACGCTGGGGTCAACGTCGTTCAAATTTATTTCTGGCATAGCTCGATGCTGTAGCTGCATCGCATCAAAAAAATGACCACTGCGCTCTACGCCGTCATCACGGCCAATAACTTCGATGTGTTCTCGTTTGCGGCGATTGGTTTGATCGTTCATCTATCGCTCTAACTTCACATGGGCTTGCATGAGCTCACCGGGGTTAGTTTGTGCTGCTAATAAAGACAGCTCGCCACATAAAACCGTCGCTGCACAAATTTGAGCTAAACGCCGCGCATTGGCCCCTGCCTCAACGTCTGCAGAACAACCTAACTTAGCCAAATTTTCTTTGACAAAATCTAAGCCTTTGCCATTACCTACTGTGCCCACAATAATGTTAGGCAAGGTGCAAGAGAAATACAAATCACCTTCTTTTACTTCCGCATGTACCATACCTTGTGAACCTTCGATTATATTAGCTGCATCTTGGCCGGTAGCCAGATAAAAACCTAATAACATATTGGCAAAATGGGCATTAGCGCTACGCAAACCGCCAGCCATTAAGGTGCCCAGTAGGTTTTTCTTAATATTGAGATCAACCACTTTTTCTGGTGTTGTCAGTAGCTTGCGCTGGCATAAGTCCCGCGGCACGGTGAGTTCTGCCACAACGTATTTACCACGACCTAAAATACCATTCACAGCCGTTGCTTTTTTGTCACTACAGTAGTTACCAGAGATAGAGCTGTAGCTAAGCTTGGGATATTGCTCCAGCAGCCATTGCATAAGGCTATCAGCTGCCTGGGTAACCATATTGTGGCCAGAGGCGTCTCCGGTGTTAAATTCTAAACGTAAATACAATAAATTGGCGACGATTTGCATGTTCATATCGATAAGTTTAGCAAAACGGCTGGTTTGGCTGACAATACTTTGCATTTCTTCTTGGCGCATCTGAATAGATCGCCACGCACCTAGAACCTGGCTTGCATCATCAGCTTCTAACAAGATGGAGCGTGTCATACGCTCATCAACCAAAGTAGTTTTAATACCTTCGCCACATAAAGTAGACAAACGAGCGCCACGGCCTACAGAGTGCCACAGGGGTATTTCATAGGTGGCTAGAGGCACCGAGACCTTATCTTGCCATGCGGCATCTAAACTAGCTTGAGCACTAATCTTCATAGGCCCAACAAAACGCATAGGTACTGGTGCTTGAGTCACTTTAGGGCTCGTTTTAGCAGGAGTAGGGGCCATTAAAGGTGCCTTATAAATATGATATGCAACAGAAAAAACAAATAGGGCCTAATTTTAACCAGCCCCATACGGTTATGCAATGACGATTAGTAGGGTTATTCACGCGACAGCTGATTGCCAGCCATGTCACTTCATAAAGCAGCACACTCTTTACACAAAAAAGCCCCGATAACACAAGGTTAGCGAGGCTTTTTATTAGCATACAAGCTTATAGCTTGTCTGCGTTCTCAGCCAGATAAGAAGCAACACCTGCTGGTGATCCCGTCATACCTGAATCACCTTTAGTCCAACCGGCTGGGCAAACTTCACCATGCTCTTCGTGGAATTGTAGGGCATCGACCAAACGTAGCAATTCATCCATGTTACGGCCCAGAGGTAGGTCGTTGATGATTTGTGAACGCACTTGGCCTTCACGGTCAATAATAAACGCACCGCGGTAAGCCACACTACCATCTGCTAATTCAACGTCGTAAGCACGGCAAATATCATGCGCCATGTCAGCTGCTAGCGTGTACTTAACTGGACCGATACCACCATCATTAATGGCCGTATTGCGCCATGCATTGTGAGTGAAGTGAGAATCGATGGATACGCCAATCACTTCTACGCCACGGGCCTTGAAATCATCCATACGGTGATCCAATGCAATTAGCTCCGAAGGACAAACGAAGGTAAAGTCTAATGGGTAAAAAAATACCAACCCGTACTTGCCTTTAATCGCTTCAAAAAGGTTGAAGTCATCAACGATAGTGCCATCGCCTAAGACCGCTGGTACAGTAAAATCTGGGGCTTGCTTGCCGACTAATACGCTCATAGTTGTTTCTCAATAATAGTTATTTGTTGTTTATTAAATTATTCTGAGTCTGATTTAGCAGGTGCAGCAGCACTAACCATTTCAGCCAGCTCACCTGATTGAGCTAAATCGGTGATGATATCGCAACCACCCACTAGTTCGCCATTGATCCACAACTGTGGAAATGTTGGCCAATTAGCATATTTAGGCAATTCTGCGCGAATGCCTGGATGTTCTAAAATATTAACGAATGCAAAGAGCTCACCGCAATTCATAAGGTTCTGCACTGTTTGCGAAGAAAACCCGCACTGAGGAAATTTAGGTGTGCCTTTCATGTACAGCAAAATAGCATTACTTTCGATCTGTTCTTTAATTGTGGCTATGGTAGCTAAGTTATCCATAATTATCTCTCGCTCATTTATGGTTGCATAATTCAATGCCGCAATTATACCCATATCCTACCAATTTAGTCAGTTATTATTTGGCCAAAAAAAACACCATCATTTACACTATTTATAGGCCTTATTCGCTTAGATATTTGCAAGCATAGCCTATTACCCCTATCATTCTCGTTTTAGGCGGCCATTTTCCATGACCAACTCGTCACCACGTCACTTTTTGACCTTATTAGACCTAAGTCCATGTGAACTCAACTGGGTCATTAATCGCGCTATAGAACTTAAGAAAATACGTAACCAAGGCGAACTATACGAACCGTTTCGTAACCGCGTGCTTGGTATGATCTTTGAAAAGTCATCTACACGCACTCGCGTATCCTTTGAAGCTGGTATGGCGCAACTGGGTGGTCATGCCGTATTTCTTTCTTCAAGAGACACTCAACTAGGTCGCGGCGAGCCTATTGAAGACAGTTCCAGAGTAGTCTCTAGCATGGTTGATATGGTCATGATTCGTACTTTTTCCCACAGCCAAGTGGAAGAATTTGCTGCGCATTCCAGAGTGCCAGTTATTAATGCGCTTACCGATGATTACCACCCGTGCCAACTGTTAGCTGATGTACAAACCTTTGTCGAACACCGAGGCAGCATCAAAGGCAAAACCGTCACCTGGATAGGTGATGGTAATAACATGTGCCACTCATTTATTAATGCCGCCAAACAGTTTGAGTTTAAACTCAATGTGGCGTGCCCAGATGGCTATTTACCGAATGCACAACTAATGGCCAACAATGCCGACCGAGTACAGCTAGTACAAGACCCCAAACACGCTGTCATTGGCAGTCATTTAGTAGTGACCGACACGTGGGCCTCTATGGGCCAAGAAGACGAAAAGAAAGCCAGGGAAGCTGCCTTTAAGGATTATCAAGTTAACCCTGCCCTAATGGACTTAGCTCAGCCAGACGCCCTATTCATGCATTGCCTACCCGCATATCGTGGCTTAGAAATCAGCCACGACATGTTCAGCGACCCACGCAGCGTAGTGTACGACGAAGCCGAGAACCGTTTACATGCACAAAAAGCACTCATGGAATTTTTGTTATTACAACCACAGGTATAAGTAAGCTATATGATTGAGTTACGACATCTACGCACTCTCTTCGCCCTAAGGGAAACGGGCAGTCTGGTGGATGCGGCTGAGAAGGTCTTTCTTACTCAATCGGCTTTGTCCCATCAAATTAAAGACCTTGAGCATAAACTCGGTTTAAACGTATTTATACGAAAAACAAAACCCGTAGAATTTACCACTGCGGGTCAGCGCTTGTTGCTTCTTGCTGACGACTTACTGCCGCAAATCCGCAATACCGAGCGCGAGCTCATCCGTTTAGCAGCGGGCGCCGTAGGTCGCCTTAATATCGCTATAGAGTGTCACAGTTGCTTTCAATGGTTAATGCCTAGCTTAGACCGTTACCGTGCAGACTGGCCTGAAGTGGAACTTGATTTAGCCAGTGGCTTTAATTTTGCCCCCCTACCGGCATTACGTAACGGTGAATTAGATCTCGTGATCACCGCCAATCCAAAAGACTTACCCGGCATTAGTTATATACCTTTGTTCAGCTACGAGTCTGTGCTTGCAGTCAGCAACCACCACCCGTTAGCCGGCAAAGCTTTTATAGAAGCAGAAGATATCGCTGACCAGACACTCATTTGTTACCCAGTTGATCGCGATATGTTAGACGTGTTTGTGCAATTTTTAGATCCTGCAGATGTAGAACCTGCAGCCATAAGGCATGCGGAACTCACAGTAATGATGATGCAGCTAGTTGCTAGTGGGCGAGGTGTATGTGCTTTGCCAAACTGGGCCTTAGATGAATACAGTAGTCGGGGTTATGTCACCGCCGTGCCTATGTCAGAAGCCGGCATCTGGTGCACACTTTATGCCGCTGTACGCAGCGACCAAGCCGACAGCAAATATATGATGGATTTCCTTGTGACCGCACGGGAAACTTCTGCAGCCACCTTAATTGGTGTTAAACAGACGAATCAACGAGGTGAGCCTTTGAGACCCCCTGAAGATTCTCTGTAGTTTGGTGTACAGGTAATCGTATCATCATGCTAGCGCCGCCTAAATCCTCGCTTCGACCAGCAATTGCACGGCCACCATGCCAATAAGCGATACGTCGAACAATAGATAAGCCTAATCCAAACCCTCCGGTACTACGATGACGACTTTCATCCAACCTTGTAAAGGGTGCAAAAACCCGACCATACTGAGATTCTGGAATACCTGGGCCATCATCTTCAACTGTTAAGATACAAGAGTCTCCATCTAGTCGGTACCCAAGAGCCACCGTAGATTTGGCATACTTAACCGCATTGCCCACCAAATTTTGGTAAGCCCTTCGTAACTGCACTGGTTCCACATCAATGATTAGATCATCAAGTGACGGGTCTACACTAATATTTAATTGCGGGTTTAAACTAGCGTATTGCTTACACATATTAATAAGAATTGTTTTTACATCTACTTTTTGAAAAACAATCCTTGGTCCACCGTCCTCTAAGTGAATATAGGTCATTACTTCGGCAACCAAATCATTGATTTCTTCGAGGTCTTTCGACATACCTTCACAAGTCGACATCATGTATTGGTGCCGCTCTCCCACCTTATCCTGCGCTAAGGTATCTTGAAATAACTGCAGGGCAAAACTTAATCGAGCAACAGGAGTTCTTATTTCATGGGAAATGGCTGCCATTAGTTCTTGCTGCAGTGCCATTTGTTTTTCCATACTCCCAAGGTTCATTGGGTTTACTGGTAAGTCCATCTAATGTTCCTTAACAAATAAATAACCTCGGCTACGGACAGTCTTTATACGCCGAGGATGATCGGGATCATCGCCAATTTTAGGCCGAATACGGGACACCCGCACATCTATGGAGCGATCTTGACCATCGTAGGGAATGCCTCGCAGGGCAGTGAAAATCTCTTCGCGGTTTATTACTCTCCCAGCATTGCTAGCAAGCAGCCATAACAGGTCAAACTCAGCACTAGTGAGTTCAATACCGTCGTCGCCTAGCCATGCTTCGCGCATTGAATTATCAATGACAAGACGTCCAAAGTGATGCCTGGAATCTTCGGAGACTGATGATGCATCGGTGTCAGATACTGCTTGTGATTTTTTAGTTCTGCGCAACATGGCACTAATTCTAGCTAACAACAGCCTTGGCGCCACCGGTTTACAAATGTAATCATCTGCACCAACCTCTAACCCAACCACCTGATCCAATTCGTCAGTACGGGCGGTTAGCATAATAATTGGGCCACTATACGCTGATCTCACTAACCTACACACACTCAAGCCGTCTTCGCCAGGCAACATCAGATCTAAGATCACCAAATCTGGTTGCTCTGCCTTAATTCGGTCTACCGCTACAGCACCGTTGTGCTCAACACTCACGCTAAGGCCGTTATTGGTTAAGTAGTCACTAGTAAGCTCGGCAAG
>JBLHQO010000025.1:0-14542 GCA_047625285.1 Oceanospirillaceae bacterium | reverse complement strand
GGATGCCCCCTAACCAGCGCATCACAGGCCCCAGAACACCTTCGAACAGGGTGTGCTTGCCGATGAAATATACCTTTAAGCGTAAGTGGAACGCTATAGCAATACCAATGGGAAAGTCCCAGTTGGAAGTGTGTGGGGCGGCAATAATGAGGTAACTGCCGGTGGCAGGGGCTACATTGACAACTTTCCAGCCGCTAAGCTTTAGTAATATCCAAGAAAGTAGCCTAATAATGTGAATAACGCCTGGGGTATCGTGAATAGTAAAATGCATGGAAATGCGGGCCTAGGACAGATTTTTGCGGTATTATATCAGGTCGCTCATGCGCATGAGTCATGTTTAATTTTATCAGCCCTACTTTAAGACGCCTTAAAGGCCTCTTAAAGTATTAAGGGCGCCTTGGAGTCACGAATGAAAATTGCCGAAAACAGCGTAGTTAACTTCCATTACACCCTCACCAATGGTGCAGGAGAACTGGTTGATACCTCTCGCGAAGGCGAGCCTTTGCCTTATCTACACGGCGCACATAACATTGTACAAGGCTTGGAAGAAGCTCTTGAAGGCAAGCAGGCAGGTGATAAGTTGCAGGTAGAAGTGCCTCCCCATCTGGGTTATGGCGAATACATGGAAGAAATGGTTCAACAAGTAGAACGTGAAATGTTCTCTGGTATTGAGAACCTAGAAGTAGGTATGCAGTTCCACGCGGAAGGCGATTCCGGCCAGCAACAGGTGGTGACTATTACTGCCATTGAAGGTGATATGGTGAGCGTTGACGGCAATCACGACCTTGCTGGCGAAACATTGAATTTTGATGTAGAAGTGATGTTAGTGCGTGAAGCCTCTGCAGACGAACTATCTAACGGCCATATCCACGGCCCAGGTTGTAACCACTAATCTGGTTTATTAGTTGGCCTCGTTATGCGGGGTCAGTGCTGCACTATAGCTTCATTCTTAGCTCCCCTTAATAATCACCCATTTTAGAGCATTTGCCTAACATCATGGAAAAGACATACAACCCTAACGCCATCGAACAGCAATGGTACCAGCAGTGGGAAGACAATAATTACTTTGCCCCGTCCGGTGAAGGTACACCTTTCAGCATTGTTATTCCGCCACCTAACGTTACGGGTAGTTTGCACATGGGGCATGCTTTTCAAGACACTATTATGGATACCTTGACGCGATTTAAGCGTATGCAAGGGCATGATACGTTATGGCAAGTGGGCACTGACCACGCCGGTATCGCTACACAAATGTTAGTGGAGCGAAAAGTTCAGACCGAAGAAGGTAAAACTCGGCATGATTTAGGCCGTGATAAATTCCTAGAAAAAGTATGGCAATGGAAAGAAGAGTCAGGTGGCACTATCACTCGTCAATTGCGACGTATGGGCGCAAGCGTAGATTGGAGCCGTGAACGGTTCACTATGGACGACGGTTTTTACACTGCAGTGCAAGAAGCCTTTGTACGTTTGTATGATGACGGTTTAATCTACCGTGGTAAGCGCTTGGTTAACTGGGACCCTAAACTACACACCGCAATTTCTGATTTAGAAGTTATTTCTACAGACGAAAAAGGCCATTTGTGGCACTTGCGTTATCCTTTAGCTAGTGGTGCTACCACTACTGATGGTAAAGATTATCTAGTGGTCGCTACTACGCGCCCAGAAACCATGTTGGGAGATGCTGCTGTTGCAGTGCATCCTAAAGACGAGCGCTACCAACACCTTATCGGTCAGTTTATAGAACTGCCGTTAGTGGGTCGGTTGATTCCTGTCATTGCCGATGACTACGTAGACATGGAGTTTGGCACCGGTTGTGTGAAAATAACCCCTGCCCATGATTTTAACGACTACGCCATGGGCCAGCGTCATGATTTAGGTATGGTTAACGTACTAGATCACGACGCCGCTATCGTGCAAGTGCCGCATGTATACACCACCTCAGGTAAGGTGGTTGAAGAGCATGACGAAACCATTCCGGTAGCCTATCGTGGTTTAGACCGATATGCCGCCCGTGACCAGATCGTTGCAGATTTAGACGCCATAAGTTTGTTAGAAGCCGTTGAAGACCATGGCTTAAAAGTACCTCGTGGAGACCGTTCGGGTTTGGTTATAGAGCCTTTGTTAACTGATCAGTGGTTTGTGAGCACTAAGCCTTTGGCCGAGCCTGCGATTGCCGCGGTAGAAGATGGCCGTATTGAATTTGTGCCTAAACAATGGGAAAACACTTATTTCTCATGGATGCGTGACATTCAAGATTGGTGTATCTCTCGTCAGCTTTGGTGGGGTCATCGAATTCCAGCATGGTACGACGACGACGGCGCCTTCTATGTGGGCCGTAGTGAAGAAGAGGTACGCTTAAAACATGATTTAGGCACTATCAACCTTAAACAAGACGAAGACGTACTTGATACTTGGTTTTCTTCTGGCTTATGGACCTTTGGCACCCTAGGCTGGCCAGACTCTACCGAAGCGTTGGCTAAGTACCATCCAACAGATGTACTGGTCACAGGCTTTGATATTATTTTCTTCTGGGTTGCCCGTATGATCATGATGACCATGCACCTTACCAAAGATGAGACTGGTGAAGCGCAAGTGCCTTTTAAAACGGTGTATGTGCACGGTTTAGTTAGGGACCAAGACGGCGAGAAAATGTCTAAGTCTAAAGGCAACGTTATTGATCCGTTGGACTTGATAGACGGCATTAAACTGGATGCTTTGTTAGAAAAGCGCACCGGCAACATGATGCAGCCGCAGTTGGCTAAAAAGATTGAAAAACAAACTTTAAAGCACTTTCCTGATGGTATTGAGTCTTATGGTACCGACGCCCTGCGGTTTACCTTGTGCTCCTTAGCTTCTACTGGCCGAGACATTAAGTTAGATTTGGGTCGTATTGAAGGCAATCGAAATTTCTGCAACAAGATTTGGAATGCTACTAACTACGTGCTGATGAATTGTGACGAGCAGGATTGTGGCCAGGTGGGTGGTGAAGTTGAACTGAGTTTGGCAGATCGTTGGATTGTATCGCGTTTACAAAAAGCCGAGCAAAAGGTGATCGAGTCCATCGGAGTGTATCGCTTCGATCACGCTGCCGAGGCGCTGTATCACTTTATTTGGAGTGAGTATTGCGATTGGTACTTAGAGCTATCTAAACCAGTATTATGGGATGACAAAGCAACTCAAGCACAGTTACGCGGCACACGTCGTACCTTAGTTCGTGTATTAGAAGCCGTGTTGCGTTTGGCTCATCCTTTGATGCCCTACATCACTGAAGAAATTTGGCAAAAGCTTAAAGGCCTTGCAGGAGTGGAGGGCGATACAATTATGCTTCAGCCTTACCCAATTGCTGATGAAAGTAAGATTGATGAGACCTCTGAAACAGATTTAAACTGGGTGCGTGGCATTATTGACGGTGTACGTAATATTCGTGGAGAAATGAACATCTCACCGGGTAAGCCTATTCCAGTATTGCTAAAGCAAGGTGATGCTGCAGATCAGCAGCGTTTAAATAACAACAGTCAGTTCCTTATTAAACTGGCTAAGTTAGAGTCTATTACTTGGCTGGAAGAAGGCGCAGAGGCGCCACTAAGTGCTACCGCATTGGTAGGTGGGTTAGAAGTACTAGTGCCTATGGCAGGCCTCATTGATAAGGATGCAGAGCTTGGGCGCTTAAATAAAGAACTAGGCAAGTTACAAGGCGAAATTAAGCGTCTTGGTGGAAAGTTGGGTAATGCAAAATTTGTTGATAAAGCACCAGCTGAAGTGATCGAAAAAGAGCGTACTAAGTTAAAAGACGCGCAAACCGCTGCCAGTACATTGCAGCAGCAAGTGGCTAAAATCGAAGCGATTTAAGCCACTTGCCATAGGTTTGTTGTGGCGAAAGGATATAGGTCGGCCGTTGGGTTGTGATGAGAGGGTATATCGAAGCGCTGGTGTAATGTGATTTTGTGCTCCAGAATGAGACCGTCTGCTTTTGCAGGGGTATTGGGTCGTGGTCTGTAAGATGAAGCGAGGCTTCAATATGTTACCACTTCATGCGGCGCCGTTCGTTAGCTCATCGAGTTTTCTGTGATGTTTGTTATTCAGACCGTCCTATTAGCATTGTCAGTATCTATTTTTGCCATCATGTTGATTATTAGGGTTAACGGGAAAAAAGGTCGATATCAAACTAGGCCTCTCGGGGCTGGCTTTCTTCACCACAACCTACTTATTCTTCGGCCACTTCACGTTACTTTTCCCGGAAGTAACTCCTGCTATATCCGCACCCGGTCGACGGATCATTGGCGCGCTTTGGTGGTTGAGCGCAGCACTTTTTATCAACGCATTGATTAAGCGATTTGTATATCGGCGGCATTTGACACCGGATGGCGAACCGACTGTCCCACTACTGCTCCAGCATGTATGTACCACATTGGTTTATTTATCGACAGCGATGATCATCATGCATTTTGTATACGGGCAATCAATCACTACCGTCGCTGCAACATCAGGGGCCGTGGCCCTCGTTTTGGGTTATTCTTCCCAGTCGATGCTAGATGAAATATTTGCGGGGTTAGCACCTAACGTCGATGCGCCTTTTACAAAGGGGGTCTCATACTACTCAACGATGAGTGGTGTTACGTAAAAGAAATCAATTGGCGCACTATTACTTATCTTGATATGGATCAAAATGATGTGACAGTGCCAAACAAAATTGTAGCAGCCAGCAAAATACGCAACCTGACCCCCCCCCAGCGTCTTTGTACGCCGCACTTTTCTATTTCGTGCCGAGTATAACATTCCACCTAAAGTTGTGATTGAACAATGTGAAATTGCCATGAAGGAATGCCCGCATATCGCCTCTCACCCCTGGAATTTTGTCTCATTTTTTTGAATTTGATAAATCTGGTATGAACTATAAGGTGCATTTTTGTATCAATCACTATGACGATTGGTACGTTGCCAGCGACGAGTTGGTGAATGCTATATGGTACCAAGTTGCGCGTAAAGGTATTCGTTTTGCTCACCAGCGCCACTTAAATGTCACCTCGGCGGAAGATGAAAAAGGGGCATGCCAAATTCGGCGTTTGACGAAGCGACCGAGATCAATTTGCTCGAACGCCTGCAACAGATACCTTTGTTCGAAGGTATGATCAAAGAAGACATGATAGAAATAGCAAAGTCGGCCACATTGCATATTGTTGCACCCCCAGAGCGCATTGCCAGCTTCTTTGACCGAAAACACTAACGGCAGTTAGTTGTGCTTCCACTTTATCATTTAGCTTAACTATGTACCCAGCGATAACGCTCTTGTTTATTGGTCGCTACGCCAAAGGTGACACCCTAGATGCCATAAGGAAGTGACTCACATCGTCCAAGGTATTCAATTGTTCTAAGCTCATGATCGCTTTCATCCGGTGATCATAAACGGCTTCAATCATTACTTCAGGCTCATCTTATAGTGCAATCCCTTTCGACTTTTTAGACTCATTTCATGCTGGACAAGGCTACCGTTTGACAATTCTATTAATCTAGTGCTAAAATACGCTCCGCACTAGCTTGACCGTTATGTGTGAAGACCCGAACCGTGATTTGCGCAGTAACAGATATAATCTGTTTTATAAGCCGCGCAGATGAAGGCGGTTTGTAAAATTAATTTAGTAGCAAAGAGTAAGAATATGAGCAAAGGTACAGTGAAGTGGTTTAACGCCGATAAAGGTTTCGGTTTCATCACTCCAGAAGACGGTGGAAAGGATTTATTCGTACACCACTCTGAAATCCGCAATGGCGGCGGTTACGCCACTTTGAACGACGGTCAAGCCGTAGAATTCGAAGTTGGCCAAGGCCAAAAAGGCCCTTGCGCCAACAATGTTGTTCCTTCTTAATTAGTTAAGAAAATAACATTACAGAAAACGCCGCTTTTAGCGGCGTTTTTTTTGCCTTAAAAAAAGTTGACGACACTGATGTAGGTAAGGTAAAACGTAGTTCCCCCATGCTAGTTATCATATAACTAGCATATAGCTACCGAGTAAACTCATGAGTGAACAAACCGAAGCTAGTTTTGACCGCAATCAAAATGCCTTTATGGACGCCTTGTATTGGTACGGCATTGCAACCCTGTTTCGCGCCCCACATAACGCCAACCCCAAGGACTGTGATATTGCTTTGGTAGGTGTTCCACATAGTAGTGGTAACGGCACCACGGAACGAGATCAGCATTTGGGCCCCCGCGCTGTGCGTAATGTGTCGGCTAATGGCCGGCGCGTGCACATGAACTTTGAGCTAGACCCTTGGAAGAGCTGCCGCATTAACGACCTTGGGGACGTGCCTCTGACGCACATGAATGACAACGAAGTGTCCATTCAGCACATTACCGATTATTACACACAGATTGATGCCGCAGGCACACGGCCTGTTTCCGTAGGAGGGGATCACTCTGTTACAGGCGGTATCTTACAGGCCTTGGGTGGCCCTCAATCAAAGCTAACGGGTGGCCAGCCAGCCTGTATTTTACACTTTGACGCCCATACAGACTGTTTTAGTAATATGAAACACTTCCTTGGGGCCAAAAAATCAGCAGCCCACTGGGCTTCATATTTGGTGCTGCAGGGCAATGTAGATGCACACCACAGCGTACAAGTGGGTATTCGCGGCAATGCTCGCACCTTAGATTGGTTGAAACCTAGTTATGAACATGGCTATGACGTAATTACCATGGATCGATACAAACAAATCGGTGCTGCGCAAAGTATTGATATTATCCGCGAACGAATTGGTGACAGACCGGTTTATATTACCTTCGACTTAGATTGCCTAGACCCTACGGTAGCGCCAGGGGTGTCTAATATAGAGGCAGGTTGCCAAGGTTTTATGATGGATCAGGTGATGGAGCTATTACAAGCAACACGAGGAATGAACATTATTGGTGGCGATGTTGTTTGTTTAATGCCGACTAAAGACAGCCCCAATCAAGTCACGGCCATGGTTGCCACGGCCATTATGTTTGAAATGATTAGCCTAATTGCAGACCGACATCATTCGAGTTAACGGTGTCGCACTTTATTTGGGACTTTGAGGAGTGTTGGCCCAAATTCCAGCTATTAAGAATAGCCATCCTAAAATCAAACAGACTCCGCCCAAAGGCGTAATCATGCCTAATACCTTTATGTTTGTGAAAGCCAAGCTGTATAGGCTGCCGCAAAATAAAGTGACACCAATAATGAAAAAATTCCCTGCCAGTTTAAAACGTTTAAATTGTAATGGGTTTTCTACAAATACATGCATCAATACCCCCAACACTAATAAAGCTAAGGCATGAAACATTTGGTAGTGAACTGCGGTTTTGTAAACGGCCATCATCTCAATAGAAATAATGGCCTTGAGTGCATGTGCTCCAAATGCGCCTAAAATAACGGCCAGGCAGGACAGTAGGGCACCTATTAAGAGGTAAAAACGTGTCGTCATAATGTTAACTCTTCTGCAAGCAAAAAAATGTGGTCTTGCTTTACGCCTGACTTACGGGGATTGCTGGGGCAGTGAGTGGTACTGCATAGTGCGGCCCAGCTGGCCATAACTGACGTAGTGTTCTCTTGCTGTTTGTAACATGTCGGTTTCTTGCACCACTAGTTCGATCACACGTTCAAATGCTGCAGGCGCTAGTGGTTGGCCTAGGTTAATACAGATCTCTCGGTGATGAGGTAGGTCTGAATCTGGTGTTAGGGGATGACCCAGAACTACAGTCGCTTGGGCATCTTCGTGTGCGCAACTGTGAGGGATAAAAGAGTCGGGTTTGAAGGCCCAAATATACTGGTTTAGATGGCGGGCCTCTGCCTCATCAGCACAGATGATGTAGACCTGTTGCCCAATCGCCAGACACTTTTCCAGTAACCGGCACAGCAGTGGATAGCGGCTGGCCGGATCGTTGGATTTGAGCTGATAAAAATCTGCCCGGCTCACCACTATGCCTGATTAACTAAGTGCTGAACCAGCAGTGGCACACAACGCCCAGTAGAGCCTTTTTTGGCCCCAGAAGTCCACGCAGTACCCGCAATATCTAAATGTGCCCAGGTGAAGCTTTCGGTAAAGCGTGACAAGAAACACGCTGCAGTAATGGAACCCGCGGGACGGCCACCAATGTTACCTAAATCGGCAAAGTTGCTGTCTAGCTGTTCTTGGTATTCTTCACCCATAGGCAATTGCCATACATTATCAAACGCTTGTTTTCCAGCCGTCTTAAGGCTGGCGGCAAATGCGTCATCATTGCTAAATACTGCACTAGTGTGGTGGCCAAGGGCAATGATGACTGCGCCTGTAAGGGTGGCGACATCGACCACAGTTTTAGGGTTAAAACGCTCTGCATAGGTTAGGGCGTCACATAATACAAGGCGACCTTCGGCGTCGGTATTGAGCACTTCAACGGTTTTACCAGACATGGTGGTATAGATATCACCAGGCTTAGATGCGGTGCTAGAGGGCATGTTTTCTGCGCTAGCCACTATAGCAACAACATTGATTTTTAGATCCATTTCGATCACGGCCTGCATGGCGCCAATTACACTGGCCGCACCACACATATCGTACTTCATTTCGTCCATTGCGGCACCTGGCTTAATACTAATGCCGCCAGAATCGAAGGTGATGCCTTTGCCTACCAATACATGGGGCTGGGCACCTTCTTCTCCACCTTGGTAGTTGATAACAATAAGCTTGGAAGGCTCTGCACTGCCCTTACCAACAGAAAGTAAAGAATGCATGCCTAGTGTTTCCATTTCAGCTTCTTCAAGTACTTGAGTGGTCACTTTGTTAGAGCTGGCTGCCAATTTATGGCCTTGTTCTGCCAAATAACTAGGGGTACATACGTTACCGGGAAGGTTGCCTAGATCACGGCACAAGTTCATGGCCAAAGCAGTGGCTACAGATTGCTCTAGCTGAGCTTGTGAATTAGTGTCTGCCACTAAAATCATGTTAGAGCTAGGTGGCACATCTTTAATAACAGATTTGAACTGGTCAAATCGATAACAGGCTTGAACCATCGCTTCCACAGTGAGGCGTACTTTGCTGTCTAGATCTAAGCTCGTTGTGTCTGCAGTGGTTAATTGGTTCAATACGCTAGGGCCTGGGTTAGCGCTAATTTGTGACCATGCGGCCTGAACTAACTGGCAGTACTTGCGGCCACTCAGCTTGTCTGCGGCACCGGTGCCGATCACTAAAATACGGTCTGGGCCTTTACCAGCATTAAGGAACAATTGACTGGTTTTAAACTTGCTAGACAAATCGCCGCTGGCGATGGCATGGGAAATAGCACCGTTTAGCAATTTATCGGCAGCTTTGAGGCTGTCGGTAGTTAGTGTGTCGTCGCCTTGAGTGGCCTTAGCCAAGGGTAAAATAATGCTAGACGCAGTATCAAGTTGTGAGGTGTCCTGTTGTAAAGAAAATTGCATGCTGTCTCCGTGATGATGTTACAAACGAATGGCCTTGTGAAGTTCAAGGCAAGGACAAAATTCTACGCCAAATTGGCTTGTGTCTCTAGGGATCTATGGCGATAATATGGCTTAAATCATCGTTTTGATAAAAATCTGATACACTTAGCGTTATTGTTAGCTGTAGCCAGCTATTAGTCTGTTAAGAAGTCTGCCATTTGTCCTTAATTACCCGATACATCAACAAAGAAGTGTTAATCAGCGCGTTAGTGGTGAGTATGGTATTGCTGCTGATTATATCTAGTGGCCGCTTTGCCCATTACCTCAGTAGAGCCGTAACCGGGGAGCTTGACGTCCAAGCCGTGTTAGCCATCATCGTCAATTTATTACCCGCATACTTAAGCTCACTGCTGCCCTTGGGCGGTTTTTTGGGGGTGTTGCTTACTTTAGGGAAGATGAGTGTAGACAACGAGCTTACGGTGCTGTTTGCCAACGGCATAAGCCAGCGGCAATTAGTGCAGATGGTGTTGTTGCCGTTATCGATATTGGCAATATTGGTTGCTACATTGAGTTTGTGGCTAGCGCCAGAGGCGTCTCGTAACGTGGAAGAGATTCTCTACCAGCAGTCCCACACTGCAGAGTTCGACAGCGTGGTGGCTGGGCGCTTTCAGGGCGATGTTGCACGCCAAGTTATCTATGCACAAACCATGAGCGATGATCGTCAGCAGCTACTCAATGTGTTTGTATTTAATAGGCCGCAGGCAAACGCAGCGCCGGTATTAATTAAGGCGGCTTCAGCTCGGCAAGTATTTGATGAAACCTATCAAGCGCGTTATTTATTGCTTAAAGACGGCTCCAGAACCGAGGGGCAGCCTGGGCAATTGGACTATACAGTGACTCGCTTTGAAGAGTTGGCCGTGCGTTTATATACCAAAGAGCTAGAAATAAATATTACTCGTGGTTTTACCCTTCCTACGCTAATACTTATTGGCTCTGATAACGCCGACCACAGGGCCCAGCTCTATTGGCGTATTTCCCTCCCTTTGATGACTCTTATTGTGAGTTTTATAGCCATTGCTTTAGGCCAAGTTAATCCACGAAAAGGACGTTTTGCAAGGCTGTTACCCGCGATTCTAATTTATTTGGTCTATTTGTCTGTGTTAACCAGTTTGCGTGATGATATGAGTAGGGCTGTTGCCAATGCAGAGATAAAAATAGTGCTATTACACATCGCTTTCCTATTGCTAGGGTTGATTTTATTATTTGGGCGGCAGTGGTTTAGGCAGCTGGGTAGGAGAGGTAATACTAATGCATCTGCTTGATTTATACATTGCGCGTCATATATGGGCTGCTGTGGCCATAGTGTTACTGGTTATTCTAGGGCTAGACGTAATGATTGCACTGGGCAGTGAGTTAGAAGCATTAGATAATGGTGCAAGCTTTAAGCAAGTACTTACTTACATCGCCTTCACTGTGCCCACAAAGGTATACGAGTTTATGCCCCTAACGGTATTGGTAGGTTGCTTAGTCGGCTTGGGTACCTTAGCCAATAACAGTGAGCTTACGGTGATGCGTGCGGCTGGCATTTCTTTACGACGTATCGTTTGGTCTGTGATGCAGGCAGTGGCGGTGTTTGTGGTGGCGTCCGCCCTATTAGGAGAGTTTGTCGCCCCGGTAAGTCAGAAAATGGCCGAAATTGAACGGTCTCAATATAAGGGCGTGGCATCAACTCAGGGTTTTTGGCTGCGTGAAGGCAATGATTATGTCTTTGTACGATCTGTGAGGGCTGATGGTGTACTACAAGGTGTTTCTCGTTACCGGTTTACCGATCATGATTGGCAACAAACCCTTACTGCGGAACAAGGCATCTATGCAGATCAACAGTGGACGTTACAACGGCTGCAAAAAGTTTGGCTAGAGGACCAGGCTATCATACAGCAAGAGCAAGAAACTATGGCTTGGCCCGTCTCTCTAAAACCTCATCTGTTATCTATTTTGAGTATTGACCCAGAAGACCTAGCGATTGATGACCTAGTGCAATACGGCCGGTATCTAGACCAAAGTGGCTTAGAATCGGTGCTTTATGAATTGGCTTTTTGGAAAAAAATATTACAACCCCTAGCAACATTGACTTTGGTTTTTGTGGCTATTTCCTTCGTATTTGGTTCTACCCGGTCTGTCACATTAGGTCAAAGGGTGTTGGTAGGAATAATGGTAGGCCTGGCCTTTAACTACGCACAGGAAGTATTAGGGCCAGCCAGTAGTGTGTTTGGTTTTCCCCCGCTGCTGGCCTATTTATTGCCCATCTTCGTGTGTTTTTTAGGTGGAGCCTGGCTGTTACGTAAGGTAGGCTAGGTTTTGGGTAATTGCACCACGCGGCTGTTAGACCAGCGGTCATGCCAAGCTAAGCTGCTACTATCAAACAAGATCCACCAATAACCTATGCCTAATACTAGGGCCGAAAATATGGCGGCCATAAAACGCAATAGAGCTTGTTTTGCATTGATAGGTTGGCCTTGATCGGATTCTACTCGCAACCGCCAAGCTATCATACCTAAGGTTTGTCCGGACCTGGTCCAAAATAAAGCAAAAAACAAGAAAGTTACCAGAAATACAGTGCTCTTAAACAGCGGGCCAGTAACAGCTTCGCCGTCATTAAAAGCAATAAATACGTAGCCTACAAGCATCCACACAGCCAAGACCAATAAGCTATCGTATACCATGGCGAGCAGGCGTTTAATCAAGCTAGCATTAGGGTGGTTGTGAGTTTTAAAGCGTCGGGTGCTCATGTTATTGAGCACCCGCGTACGCGGCACTGTATTGCGTGTACAGTGCTTCACCCTTGTCCACATTATCACCTAGTTTCATGGCTAGGCGGGACACCATGGCTGCTGCAGTAGCGTGGCCTTGGTCTGCCGCCACTTTAAGCCAAGCATAAGCTTGTCGGTCGGCATCATCTGCCGCCTGGCTGATTTGGGCAAAATGCATGGTGCCCAGAAAGAACATACTATCAATGTGCCCAGCTTGGGCGTTAGCAAGGTATCCTGCTTCAGCTTTAATCAAGTTTTGCTCTGTACCTAAACCAAAATTATAACTTCTAGCAAGGTTCATATTGCCTTCCATATATTTTTGTGCGGCGGCTTTTTGATACCAAGCGAAGGCTGCTTTAGGGTTGATGTCTTGGCCTTGGCCAAACTCGTACATACGGCCCAAACGGTTTTGCGCTTGCGCATTACCGCTGGTCGCTAAAGGCTCAACGGTTTTAAGCTCTAGTCTATATTCCGCATCGAGAATACCATCCAAATTATTTAAAGAATCAAGGTGGCCAGTACGAGCACCGGACTCAAATAGGCTTTTGGCCTTGGCTATATTGGTTTGAACACCAAGGCCATGTAGGTATATTTCACCCAGTAAATTGTTGGCGTCGGCATTGCCTGCTTTAGCTAAGGGTTGAAGTTCCTCAATGGCTGCAGAGTAATCTGCTGAGGCAAAGAATTTTTTGGCCTGTTTAAAGCTTTCAGCTTGTACAGGTAAAGCAAAAATGGTGATGATAATAGCGCCAAGAAGCAATCGAAAATGTAGGGTCATGGGTAAAATCGATGGGTTAGAATAAGGCATTATGATAGCACAAGTTAATGCTATTTCGAGACGAAGTAAGTTGCAAAATAGGCAATGTATCGGCGGCTAGGCGCGGTCACCCTTGTTGTTTTTTGGTATGGGTTCCTATTTAAAGCACAAGTGAATAGTATGAGGGCTGACATCTAGGTATTGCTTAGCTAGCCTAGATGAAATGTACAAATTAAAGCATTTAAAAACCTAAACCAAACAAACAATGAGCACGGACTATATATGCCAGAAACTCACGTTAATCGCTGTAGTTGGCCTACCAACGACGCGCAATATTTAGCCTATCATGATCAAGAGTGGGGCCGAGCGGTGCATGATGACGAGCGACTATTTGAGCAGCTTGTATTGGAAGGTGCGCAGGCCGGATTGTCTTGGATAACCATACTTAAACGTCGACATCATTATAAACGTGTGTTCTGCCAATATGATGTGGTTAAGTTAGCAGCATTTACGCAGGAAGATATCGCCACTGCGCTGCAAGATAAGGGTATTATCCGTAACCGCTTGAAGGTTCAAAGTGTGGTGAACAACGCCGCAAAATTTATTGCTGTACAACAGGAATTTGGTAGCTTTGACGCCTATATTTGGGGGTTTGTTGATGGTGTCACTATAGTTAATGAGGTCGAGAAAGGCGCTAATGTGCCTGCCCAAACAGAGCTTTCTGCACACATTGCCAAAGACCTAAAGAAACGAGGGTTTAAATTTGTAGGGCCTATTGGTATATATGCCTACATGCAGGCTGTGGGTATGGTTAATGATCATTTAAAAAGTTGTTTTTGTTATTCACAGTGTTGCTAGGAGTATACATGAAGGGTGTTATTGGTTGGAGTTTAGCGGTTTTATTGTTGGTTGTGATGGGTGGCTTTTTGCTAGTGACTTATCAACAAGCAGATCATTTGCTGCACTATCCGCTGGAGCATCGAACCCCTGCAAAGCACCAACCGCAAGACTTTGACCTGCAAGTGCAAGAAGTGGTGTTATTGAACCCAGATGGGCAAAAGCTTCATGGCTATTTCTCAGCCACCGGTAATGGTGCATACATCATGTTGCAACACGGATTTAAAGCTAATCGTGGTTATATGTTAGAAGAAGCCAAAATGTTACAGG
Source organism: Oceanospirillaceae bacterium (assembly GCA_047625285.1). Lineage (GTDB taxonomy): Bacteria > Pseudomonadota > Gammaproteobacteria > Pseudomonadales > Balneatricaceae > Njordibacter. Next base: position 413 of record JBLHQO010000025.1, on the reverse strand, counting down.
ATGCGGGTTATGGCATTTTGGTGACCAGTGTTCGAGCCCATGACCTAAACGACGGAGATGAAATCACTTTTGGTGTGAGAGAAATGGAAGACCTTAACACTTGGTATCACTATTTAATGAACGTACAAAGCGCGGCAAAAGGTAAGGTGGGTTTGTTGGGTAATTCTATGGGCGCCGCTATGGCCATCGAATATGCAGCGATTAACCAAGACATTGCAGCCGTTGTTGCCGTAAGTGCATTTTCTTCATTACAGGATACCATTAACGTATCGGTTGAATATTTTACAGGCTTACCAGCCTTTCCTTTTGCGCCCATGATTTCACTTTGGGCAGAAACTATATTAGATATGGATGTAGAGCAGGTTAATGCAACTAGAGCAGCTGCTAAGTTGTGTAATACACCCCTGTTTATT
>JBLHQO010000024.1:0-14696 GCA_047625285.1 Oceanospirillaceae bacterium | reverse complement strand
AGTGCTGGTATTAGCTGGCAATGGCCTTATTTTGGGTATAAAACTGCCTTTTATCGCACGGGCTAAAACCTAAGGCCTGTCTGCTATTAACCTTGGGACTTTAGTCACTTTTAGCCACTTTTAGCCACTCTATAACCGCTTGGCTGTTCTCGTTTGAAGGGAACACTGGGTAAAAAACCTTCGTTATGCGCCCATCTTTAATGATCAGGGTAATACGTTTGTATAACTCCATGTTTGCCACTTTGAAAGTAGGCATTTTCAGGGCCGACTTAAGGCTTAAGCCACTATCGCTTAACAGTTCAAACGGCAGATGTAACCTTTGTTTTGCTTCTAATTGATAGTCGCTTGATTGCACACTTAATCCAAACACATGGGCGTTGAGCAATTGTAGTTCTTCATAATGATCTCTAAAACTACAAGATTGCGGCGTACATCCCCTTGCCCCTGGAATCTCATCCCATTGGTCTGGCAGAGGAACATCTGGCCGCCCCGTCATCGGGTACACATACACCACCACATAACCATTGAGTTGTGTCAAATTGACCGACTGTTTGTTGGTCGCGGACAAACCAAAGCTTGGCCATTGCGTGCCATACAAGTGATCGCTTAGTCCGTCATCTTCTGGTACAGGCAAGTCTTCTGGTAGATTAGTGAGCTGCATGATTAGTTTCCTTTCCTTCATGTACGGTTGGTCAATGAAAGTAATGCACCGGCACCAATAAATACCCCGCCAGTAAGCCGATTAAACACTTTAGCCCTGCCTTTAGCTAGCAACCAATTAGAAGATTTTGCACCCAAATATGCGTAGAACAATAACCACGAGAGTTCCATTACCACAAAGGTACCGGCAAAAATAAGGTATTGGGGCATAAGTGGCGCATCGGTGGCAATAAATTGCGGAAACAATGCGGTAAAAAATACAATCGCTTTAGGGTTACTTGCACCCACTATAAAACCATTAAAGTAGTGTGATTTAGTGGCGCTTTTGCCCTCATCTTTAGCCTGTGTATAAGACTCCTGCCTAGACATTAAACATGTTACACCAAGGTAAATAAGGTATGCCGCTCCTGCCCATTTAATGAGGTTAAATACCCACTCTGACGAAGCGATGACTACTCCCAAGCCAGTAAACGATAGCGTCATAATACAGGTGATGGCAGTAAGACTACCCAACGCAGTGATGGCTGCCGAGCGCCAGCCTGCCGTGACGCCCTTGGTCATACATAATAGTGAGCTGGGCCCCGGCGAGGCCGTTAGTACAAGCACTGCAAGGGCGTAATAAATCCATAATTGTATGGTCATGTTATCTATCCTTCAATTGTTAATTAAAGTTCACTTTTCTTAACTAGGCTTAACTAGGCTTAGGACCTAACCACTTATACATCACCAAGGCATCAACAAAACCTTGGGTAGGATGGTTAAAGGCTTTAGGCAATCGGCCTACGGTGTTAAAATCTAATTTATGCCAGAGCCTTACTGCGCCTTCGTTGCTTGCCGCAACAAAGTTAAACTGCATCGCATGGTAGCCAAGTTGCACTGCCATGTGTAGAGAATGCTCACACATAATGGTGGCTAGACCACGGCCTCTGGCTTGTGGTGCAACCATATACCCACAGTTACATACATGTTGCCCCGGGCCTTGTTGGTTGGTCTTTATGTAGTAAGTGCCGAGTATTTCGCCGGTATCTTCAAACACATAGGTTTTTCGCGGCGCTTCAAGCCATATCTTCTGGGCTTGCTGTTTAGTAGTGTCTGTAGCATAACCATAGGTTTCTCCCACTTTAACAATAGCATGGAAAATCGGCCAAATGGCTTCAAAGTCACCTTTACTCGCTTCACGGATGTTCATTACCTTGATTCCTTGGTTATTCTTAGCTTACCCTAGTCTTATCACGGAAGTTTACAACTCCACCTTTCACCTGATCAAATATACAGGTAAAATTAATTAGACATTTAACATCGGACAAATACCATGGGCAGAGCCTACCAAAACAAAAAGTTAGACATCGCCAAAACATCTGACGCTAAAGCTAAAGTGTATAGCAAATACGGTCGTGAGATTTATGTTTGTGCCAAGTCTGGTGGTGTGGAACCCGATGGTAACTTGGCGCTTCGTTCGCTTATAGATAGGGCAAAAAAAGATCAAGTGCCTAGCCACGTGATCGATAAGGCATTAGAAAAGGCCAAGGGTGGTGGCGGTGAAGACTACTCCACCGCGCGTTATGAAGGTTATGGTCCAGGCAATGCTATGGTGATTGTTGAGTGCCTAACAGACAATCCAAACCGTACTTTTGGTGACGTACGCCAGTGCTTCACTAAGACCAAGTGCAAAATTGGCACCTCGGGCAGTGTAGGCCACATGTTTGATCACAGTGCTATTTTTGTATTTGCCGGTGATGACGAAGATGCTGTACTAGAAGCGCTAATGGAAGCCGACGTAGATGTGACCGACGTTGAATGTGAGGATGGCACCACTACTGTGTTTGCCCCACATACTGAGTACAACAATACCAAGCAAGCGCTTATTGATACCTTAGGTAACGACAAAGGTGAGTTTGAGTTTGAAGTTGACGAGATTCAATTCATTCCTCAAAACACTAACCCAGTAACGGGTGATGATGCGGCCATGTTTGAAACCTTTTTAGATATGCTGACAGATCTTGATGACGTACAAAACGTTTACCACAACGCCGAAATTGACTAAAAGGCTGACAAGGCTCTGAGCTAGGTCTAGGTTTAAATCTAGACCTAAGTTTAGTTGTTGCCTAATGCGACCGCCACTGCACTTTGCGCGTGGATGGCGGTGGTGTCATAAAGTGGCACTTGGGTGTCTTTTTGCTGCACTAACAAAGTGATTTCTGTACACCCTAAGATCACCGCCTGAGCGCCTTGGTTATACAAGTCTTGAATCACGTCTAGATACTTCTGTTTAGAATCTAAATTAATGTCACCAAGGCACAACTCTTGGTAAATCACCTCGTGTACCATTATTTGCTGTTCGGCATTGGGCACAACAACCTCTATACCAAACTCCTGGGTCAAACGTCCTTTGTAAAAACCCTGTTGCATTGTAAAAGCAGTGCCTAGAAGTCCAACTTTGGTGAGACCACCTGCTAACAAATCCTTAGCGGTAGCATCTGCAATATGTATCATGGGAATATTCACTGCCGCTTGCACCTCATCCGCCACTTTATGCATAGTGTTAGTGCAAATCAAAAATACATCTGCCCCACCAGCTTCGACCGCTTGCGCCGCCTTAGCCAGAATATCTGCGGTCTCCGCCCATTTACCTTGATGCTGCAGTTGTTCTATTTCATGAAAATCAACGCTATATAAGCAGATTTTTGCACTGTGAAGCCCACCTAACTCGCTCTTAACCCCTTGGTTAATGGCACTGTAATAAAGGCTGGTGGATTCCCAGCTCATACCACCAATAAGACCGATCGTTTTCATAGTTTAGGGTTCCAGTAAGCTGCAGATGGTTGTAAAGTCTGGCATGGTGCCAAATTGGTGGCCCTGTTCTGGCATAGATTGCCAAGGCGCTCTAGAATCTAGGTGCATGTGTAACACGACTTTGGGTGCCTCGTTAGATGTTTCTTTAGCCATTATGGAGCAGTCTAATAAACCTACGGGAATCCAGTATTTATCAGTGCCTTTTAGTGGATTGGGCACAGGGCAGCCACAGTGCCTGCAACTATAGGAGCTGAAGCCTGTTGCTTTGGTAAAGCTGGCGATAGACTCTTCACCTTTAAGCCACTTGAATTGATTGTCATTCACCAGCGTAGCTGTGTTGTGAGATCCACCCGTCTGCTTTTGGCACAAGGAGCAGTAGCAGTGGTACAAATTAGGTAATTGACCCAAAACTTCAAATTCAACGGCTGCGCACAGGCACTTGCCGTTCTGTTTTCCCGCATTCTCACTGCCGTCTTTATACATTAGGCCTTCAACTCTTTTCTTAAAGCCGATAACACAGCAGCCGTGGGCGGCAACATACCGCGCCATAAATTAAAGGACTGCGCCGCTTGCTCCACTAACATACCTAAACCATCATCGGCAAAAGCTGCCCCTTGCTTCAAGGCCCATGTATTGAATACTGTGGTTTGGGCGGAGTACATCATGTCGTAGCAGCGGCTATTACTAGTGAGCAAACCATCTGGCAATGATGGAAGATCTCCGGCAAGGCTGGCAGAGGTACCATTAATTATCCAGTCGAATGGGCCTTGTAGTTGATCCATAGGTAAGGCTTCAATATTGCCAAAATCTGTAAATGAAGCAGCTAGGTCACAGGCTTTACTGTGGGTTCTGTTGGCAATGGTCACCTGCGCTGGCATCTGTGCCAAAATAGGCTGCAATACGCCCCTAACCGCGCCACCTGCGCCTAATACTAAGATTCGTTTAGCTTTTAACTCACCACCAAGATTGTGACCAATGTCCCGCACTAGGCCTATGCCGTCTGTATTGTCGGCCACTAGTTGCCCTTGTTCATTTAAGTACAGGGTGTTTGCGGCTTCTGCCTTTTGTGCGGCAGGGCTGAGTACTTGCGCCAGAGCAAAAGCGCGCTGTTTAAAGGGCACTGTAATATTTAGGCCCTTGCCGCCAACGGCAAAAAATGCCTTTACCGTGTGCTCAAACTCATCCTGCGCCACCAGCTGTGCTTGATAGTTAATGTGCTGTTGGGTGGCCTGCGCAAATGCTTTGTGAATGTTAGGCGACTTGCTTTGATGTATTGGATTACCAAACACGCGGTACTGGTCTACAGTCAGGTCTATGGATGTATCTAAAACCATAAGTTACTCCAGCCAATCTTTGGCAGGTAAAAACTCCCGCCCTAGTATGGCTTCTTCAGAATGTTCATCAACTTGGTAATCATAACTCCAGCGCACTTCGCTTGGCAGCGACATGAGAATAGATTCCGTACGCCCTCCCGTTTGTAAACCAAACAAGGTGCCTCGGTCATACACTAAATTGAATTCCACATATCGACCGCGACGGTGTAACTGGAAATCCCGTTGACGCTCGCCATATTCCATATCCTTGCGACGTTCAATGATGGGGCCGTAGGCCTTAAGATAGCTATCACCGACACTTTGCATAATGGCAAAAGCGGTATCAAAGTCTGGATCATTTAAGTCATCAAAAAATAGGCCACCCACTCCTCTTGCCTCTTCGCGGTGGGGTATATAAAAATACTCGTCGCACCAGGTTTTTAATCGTGGATAAAGCGCTTCGCCAAAGGGGTCGCAAGCGGCTTTGGCTGTAGCATGCCAATGGCGGCAGTCTTCTAGGTTGCCATAGTATGGCGTGAGGTCATAACCACCCCCAAACCACCACACAGGGTCTTCACCTGGTTTTTCGGCAACAAAAAACCTTACATTAGCGTGAGACGTTGGCACGTAGGGGTTTCTAGGATGAATGACCAGCGACACGCCCATAGCCTGAAAACTACGCCCGGCTAGCTCTGGCCGATGGGCAGTGGCCGATGCGGGCATGGAATCTCCCATCACGTGGGAAAAATTGACTCCACCCTTTTCTATCACACTGCCGCCTGCCAATACGCGGCTTATGCCACCACCACCGGCTTCGCGCTGCCACTGGTCAGCGATAAATTGTGCGCCGCCATCTAGTTCTTGCAAGGCATCACATATGGTTTGCTGCAAGCCAAGGAGGTATGTTTTTACTGCGTTGATATCGACGTTGGACACTAGGTATTCCTTAAATATTGATTTACGCTGGACGAATAACTTGCCCCGAAACTAAATCTATCACTTGGCTTGGTTGTTTGTTCTGACCTAACTCACCATTAACCACATAATCGAGTTGGTCACCGAAGGTTTGTTCTATATGTAAGCGGCTTCTGGCTGGCTCGCACCCGGCTAAATTGGCCGAAGTAGACACTATAGGCCCGTTAAAACGATCACATAAAGCAGCCACTATTGGATGGGCCGAAACCCGCAAGGCAACGCTGACATGCTGGCCTCTAATCCATGGGGGTGCCCAGCCTTGTGGGTCTGGCATTAACCAGGTTGTTGGGCCAGGCCAAGAGGCATCAAGCTGCTCGATCTGTTGCGCCGTTAAGGCTGCCGTCAGAGGTTCAAACTGGCTCCATTGCGAGGCAACCAATATTAAACCCTTGTGCATAGGTCGTTGTTTTAGTACAAGTATTTTTTCCACAGCTAGCGCATTCCATGGGTCACAACCTAAACCCCACACCGCTTCTGTGGGATACGCAATGATGCCCCCCATCGTTAAGGTTTGTGTGGCGCATGTTAGATGCGAAGCACTGGGTGTCATACCTGTTCCTATATCGTGTGTCTAGGTTGCGTGTCTAAGTTACGTGTCTATGCCGCATGTCGATAACAACTTTTAACACGCCTATCACTACAGCACTTTTTCATAACCCCCGGCGGTAAGTCGCACAAGGCCAAGTAGCTCTAATTCTACCAAGTGAGCTGCAACAACATTATAGGGTTGAGCTAACTGAGCACAAAGTATATCAACAGGCACAGGATCATATCCAAAAACTCGTAACAATATTTGTAATTCTTCCGCAATATCTGCTGAATCTGTTAAGTCTTGCAGCATTGTCGTGTCAGGAGGTTGATAACGCGCTACCAATAGCTGCAATTGAGGTGCTAATTCTGCCAAGATTTGTTGCGGTTGATCCACCAGTATAGCCCCGTCACGTATCAATTGGTGACAGCCTTGGGCTTGGATATTTTGTACACTTGAGGGCACCGCAAAGACCTCCCGTCCTTGTTCCAGAGCAGTTTTGGCGGTTATGAGGGAGCCACTTCTAAGCGCAGCCTCTACCACTAACACGCCCATACTTAAGCCACTTATAATACGATTTCGCTCTGGAAACCTGTACGCCAAAGGTTTAGCCATTAGCGGCCAAGGTGACACCAACAACCCACCACCAGCAATAATACGTTGAGCCAATGGTTGGTGTTTGGTGGGGTATATGTGGCCTAACCCCGATCCGAGCACTGCAATGGTATCAGCTTGTGCATCTAGGGCGCCTTGGTGACAAGCGCCGTCAATACCCAAAGCTAAACCACTCACTATCGTTAAGCCACTAGACCCTAGGCTGCCAGCAAACGCTTTCGCTAACGCCATACCGTTGGCTGTGGCTTTACGAGCACCCACCATGGCGATACTGGGTTCATTAAGCAAGAGCGCGCGCCCTTGCAGCCATAGGAATGCAGGTGGGTGATGAATTGATTTTAAGGCATCTGGGTAGTCCACATCGTCATATAGCAGCAACAAAGCATGGTGGCTCTGAACCCATTGTAATTGCCTAGCTAGACTAAGGTGTAGAGGTTTTGATGTTAAGCCGGCTAAGTACTTTTGCTGCGTATGGTTCAAAATTGAGGTTAACTGTGCCGACGATTGTTGCTCTAAAATTGATGGCCCGTGACCATAAAGCTGAGCTAGGTTGTAACCTTGCTTAAAGGTTAAGTTAAGTTCGCTTAACGCAAGCCAAGCTAAATGATGATCATCCATAATCATTCCATTACTAAAGACAGATAGTGGTATAATTCTAGTTAATAAATTCATTTTTGCGTAGGTGGCACTCATAACTGCTTACGCCAGACCGTAAGAACACAGAATCCCATGGCACTATTACCTATTTTAGAATTCCCAGATCCACGTTTGCGCAAAATTGCGGTAGATGTAGAGCACATTACCGACGACACTCGCCAACTGGCTAAAGACATGCTCGAAACCATGTACCATGCCCCAGGCATCGGTTTAGCTGCGTCACAAGTAAATGTACACCAGCGTCTTGTGGTGATTGATGTAAGCGATGAGGGCGATGCCCCACGAGTGCTTATTAACCCTACCTGGGAACCATTAACTGAAGAAATACAAAACTACCAAGAGGGTTGCTTATCGGTACCTGAGTTTTATGACGATGTCGCACGTTATAGTAAAATTCAACTGAGCGCCCTTGATGAACATGGCGCAACCATTTTTGAACCTGCAGAAGGTTTGTTTGCTGTATGTATTCAACACGAACTAGACCATCTTAACGGTAAGTTGTTTGTAGATTACCTGTCACGCCTGAAGCGAGAGCGAATCCGTAAAAAGCTTGAGAAAAAGCATCGTGATGACGAAAAAGATGCCTTATACGAAGCCAAAGCCAAAGCGCATGCGGCAGCCCAAGCGTGAGCCCAGCGGGTTTAAGGGTTATTTTTGCCGGCACACCAGATTTTGCGGCCCAACATTTGCAGGCCTTGCTGGATAGTCCACACCAAGTGGTTGCTGTTTACAGCCAGCCCGACCGACCTGCGGGCCGTGGCCGTAAACTTACCGCAAGCCCCGTTAAAGCGCTCGCGATTGAACACGCCATTGAAGTACAACAACCCTTAAGTCTAAAAGACGCAGAGGCTCAAACAGTGCTGGCCAGCTACAACGCTGACATCATGGTGGTGGTGGCTTATGGCTTACTATTGCCTCAAGCTGCTTTAGACACCCCTCGCTTAGGTTGTATTAACGTACATGGGTCTTTGTTGCCCCGTTGGCGAGGTGCTGCGCCTATCCAACGAGCAATATTGGCAGGTGATGCTATGTCTGGCGTCACCGTAATGCAAATGGAAGCAGGCCTAGATACCGGCCCTATGTTGCTTAAAGGGGAAATCCCCATCGCACTCGCTGACACCAGCGCTAGCTTGTACAAAAAGCTGGCAGTGCTTGGCTGTAATAGCCTAGTGGAGGCTTTAGATAGCCTTCAAAGTGCCGGACTTGATGCGCAAGTTCAAGACAATACTCAAGCAAACTATGCAGCCAAGCTAACCAAAACCGAAGGTGCCATAGATTGGCACCAAAGTGCCCAGCAAATCAGCCTACAAGTACGTGGCCTTAACCCATGGCCAGTAGCCTACAGCGATTGGCAAGACAATCGCCTACGCATCTGGATGGCTCACGCGATAGAAGCCCCTAGTAACCAGACTAGTGACCAAGCCGCGGGCTGTTTAGTAGCGCTGGATAAAACGGGTTTAGAAGTGGCTTGCGGTACGGGCCACCTAAAAATCACCCAATTACAATGGCCCGGCGGCAAAACCCTAAATCAAAGTGAGCTAATGAATTTGAAGCAAAAAATGACTATTGGCGAAACCTTTACTAGCCTTACGGTGGAAAACTAACCATGGCAAACCCACGTTTATTAGCTGCCCAAGCCCTCACCTCTGTGTTGTGCCATCAAGGCTCTTTAGCCTCTAGCTTACCTAAGGCCCTAGAAGCTGCCGAACACGGCGACCGAGCCCTCATTCAACAACTATGTTATGGCACCTGTAGACATTTTCCTCAACTGGAACTGATTGCGCAGCAGCTATTACACAAACCCATGAAAGCTCAAGATCAGGACATCTATGCCCTCATCCTTATGGGCTTATATCAAATAAAGGCCATGCGTACGCCAGACTACGCGGCCGTAGATGCTACCGTGCAGGCCGCTAAAGCTAGTGGTAAGCGCTGGGCCGACAAACTGATCAATGGCGTATTACGTTCTTACATCCGTGGCGGCGCAGACTTAGCAGAAGTGCTGAATGAGCACGATGCCTACCGTTACAATCACCCACAATGGCTCATTTCAAAACTCAGCAACCACTGGCCTGATCATTGGCAAGACATTTTGGCAGCCAACGACCCGCAAGGGGCCCTCACATTGCGGGTTAATACACGCAAAATTAGCCGTGAGGACTTCATGGCAGCTTTGGCTGAGGCCGGTCATCCAGCCAATGCCTGCCAATATAGCCATGTTGGTGTGCAGCTAGAAAAAGCCAGCGATGTCATCCAATTGCCAGGCTTTGAAGAAGGCTGGTTTAGTGTGCAAGATGAAGCGCCACAACTTGGTACAGACCTACTAGAATTAGAAGCAGGCCACCGGGTGTTAGATGCGTGTGCTGCACCTGGTGGCAAAACCTGCCATTTATTGGAAGCCGAAGATGTAAGCGTTGTTGCCATTGAGCTAGAAGAGCGGCGCATCGGGCGCATGAAAGATAACCTATTCCGCATGGACTTACAGGCACAAATCCTCTGCGCTGATGCTAGCGAGCCGGACCAATGGTGGGATGGTGAAGCCTTTGACCGCATCCTACTAGATGCTCCCTGCTCTGCTACGGGTGTTATTCGCCGCAACCCCGATATCAAAATATTACGTACTAATGAAGATATTTTAGAGTTATCTCAGTTACAGTTAAAACTGCTAACAAATCTATGGCCGTTGTTAAAACCAGGTGGTTATTTACTCTATGCTACTTGCTCTGTATTACGCCAAGAAAATGACCGCCTTGTGAGTCGATTTTTAAAGCAGCAGCCACAAGCCCAACATTGCGCCATTGACGCTGACTGGGGCTTACCCCTTGATATTGGTAGGCAGCTTCTGCCTAACCCAGCAAGCCACGATGGTTTTTACTACGCCAAACTCCACAAACCACTCTAACTAGTTGCAGCCATGGTGGTAGATTCTGCCATGTGTTCTGCTATTATAGTGGCCATAAATAGCTTGAGGCATTTTGTTCTAGTATGAAAATCATCATTCTTGGTGCAGGTCAGGTTGGCCGTACACTTGCTGAAAACTTGGCCAACGAGGCCAATGATGTGACTATGGTGGACCAGCACGCTGGCCACTTAAAAGACCTACAAGATCGCCTTGATATTCGCACTGTGCGCGGCAATGCATCTTTGCCAAATATTCTAGCCAGTGCTGGTGCCGAAGACGCAGACATGTTGGTAGCAGTGACCAACAGCGACGAAGTCAACATGGTTGCCTGTCAAATCGCTAAAACCATGTTCGGAACAACCACCATTATCAGCCGTATCCGCGAACATCAGTATTTATTAGAGCGCGAAGCCCTATTTAAAACAGAGCCAAGGGCTTTTCCAATAGACGTCATCATTAGTCCAGAAAAGCTTGTGACCGCTCACGTTCAGCGACTCATAGAAAACCCAACAGCTTTACAAGTACTCGATTTTGCTAAAGGTAAAGTGCAGCTAGTCGCTGTAACAGCGTGCCACGGTGGCCCATTGGTAGGCAAACCCGTATCTGATTTGCGCAGCCACATGCCTAATGTCGACTGTCGCGTTGCCGCCATTTTTCGAAACGACAAGGCCATTGTTCCTTCCGGTAAAACCCATATTCACGTTGATGATGAAGTGTTTTTTATCGCTGCTAAAGCCGACATAAGTAAGGTGATGAGCGAACTTCGTCGGTTAGAAAAACCTTACAAACGTATCATGATCGCAGGCGGCGGTAACATTGGTGCTCGGCTAGCCCGAAATTTGAGTAAGCGATTCCGAGTTAAGGTGATTGAGCGCGGGCTAGAACGTTGTGAACACCTTGCGGACAGCCTCAATGATGTCGTCGTCCTACATGGTAGCGCTTCGGACAAAGAGTTATTAATCGAGGAAAACATTGAGTCCACGGATGTATTTTGCGCCTTAACTAACGACGACGAGGCTAACATTATGGCTTCTATGTTAGCTAAGCGTTTAGGCGTACGCACAGTGATGACCCTAATTAGCAATCCAGCGTATGTAGACCTGATCGAAGATGGCACCATTGATATCGCCATCTCTCCTCAGCAAACCACTATCAGTAGTCTGCTAACCCATGTACGCCGTGGTGATATCGTTAACGTTCACTCCTTAAGGCGCGGCGCTGCAGAAGCCATTGAAGTGGTTGCTCATGGAGACAGCAAGACCTCCAAAGTTGTTGGCCGTAATGTGGCCGATATTTGCCTGCCCAAAGGCACCAGCTTTGGCGCCATTGTTCGTGATGAAGAAGTACTGATTGCACATCATGACACGGTCATTCAAAACGACGACCACTGCATCCTATTCTTAACAGATAGACATACGATTCGCGATGTTGAACGACTATTTGCCGTTGCCCTTGGATTCTTTTAGGCCTTAATATGCACTTTCGTGTCACCTTAAAAATCATTGGTATGTTGCTAATGGCGTTCAGCGCCACCATGCTGCCCTCGTTAATGATCGCCCTTAGCCTTCACGGCGACGGCGCAGAGTGGGCTTTTGGCATCTCCTTTTTCATTACCTTCGTTGCTGGTTTTTTGTTGTGGCTACCCTTTTCTAAACACAATAAAGTTCTGCGTACACGAGATGGTTTTGTTATTGTGGTGATGTTTTGGTCTGTACTAGGCCTGTTTGGCGCCTTGCCCTTTTATTTCTCCACGCCTCTGTCTATTCTTAACCCAAATTGGAGTTATGTAGACGCTTTGTTTGAATCTCTTTCTGGCCTCACCACCACCGGTGCCACGGTCATTACTCACCTTGATGTATTACCTAAATCCTTATTGTTTTATCGCCAATTTCTGCAATGGTTTGGTGGTATGGGAATTATCGTATTAGCCGTTGCCATCCTTCCTATGCTAGGCATTGGCGGCATGCAGTTATACCGCGCGGAAACACCAGGGCCGGTAAAAGATTCCAAACTCACTCCCAGAATTACAGAAACGGCCAAACAACTTTGGTACATCTACTTTACCCTTACCGTTACTTGCGCCTTGGCCTATTGGTTGGCAGGCATGAGCGCCTTTGATGCAATTACCCATAGCTTTTCCACCGTGGCCATAGGCGGTTTCTCTACCCACGATGCCAGTTTGGGTTATTTTAATAGTGCTGCTGTAGAAACCATAGCCATCATTTTTATGTTATTAGCGGCGGTAAATTTTAGCCTCCACTTCCACACCGCCCGTACTATACGAAAACACCATTATAAAGCTAGCTTATTACATTATTGGAAGGACGAAGAGTTGCGTTTTTTCCTCAGCGTAATGGCTCTCATCAGCCTCATTACTGTGGGTACTCTGTGGCTCACTAATGACATGAATTTTAACGATAGTTTCCGCCAAGGTGTGTTTGAGGTAGTCTCTATCGCTACCACCACAGGTTTTGCCACGGCAGATTTTGCCCAGTGGCCTCCCATGTTAGCGTTTCTATTGTTTAGCGCGGCCTTTATGGGCGGCTGTGCTGGCTCCACTGGCGGCGGCATGAAGGTGGTACGTGTGCTGATTGTACTTAAGCAAGGACTAAGAGAAGTTAAGCGACTGATACACCCCAACGCTATCATTCACGTAAAATTGGGCTCTAGCCCGATCCCAGACCGAGTGGCAGAAGCTGTGTGGGGGTTTTTCTCCGTTTACACCTTAGTCTTTGTACTGATGATGATTGCCTTATTAGGTACAGGCTTAGATCAGGTTACGGCTTGGTCGGCTGTAGGTGCTACTCTTAATAACCTGGGCCCAGGTTTGGGTGACGTTGCCCTTAACTATGGTGATATTAATACCACGGCTAAGTGGATCCTATGTTTCTCTATGTTATTGGGCCGTTTAGAAATCTTTACCTTATTAGTATTATTCACACCTATGTTTTGGCGTGACTAGGTTGTTATATTAACTGGTTTTTCCCAACCTATTCACAAACTTATCCACAGGAAGTTTTACCATGACTGAGCATTGGAACCAGCGTTATTTGGTACCCTCTGTGTTACCTCAGGTGAGTTATGGCTTACAACATTACACTCACCTACTGCCCATCGGCGGCACCGGTTTAGACTTAGCGTGCGGCTTGGGACAGAATGCAATATTCCTTACAAAACAAGGACTTATAATGCATGGTTGGGACTATTCTACGACCGGACTTGAACAAATGGAGCACCATTGCTCCATGCAAAAAGTTGAGGTAAATCAACAGTGTATAGACCTTACAAATGCACCATGGCCCAACCAACAGTTTGACCTTATTTGTGTAACGGCATTCCTGGATCGAACACTTTGTCCACAGATTCTCTCTCACCTTAAACCCGGCGGTATTTTAGTTTATCAAACGTTTAATCAAGTCACTGATATTGCAGGCGAAACTCTAAATAAACCAAGGCGCCCACAGTTTTTATTAGCTAAAGGCGAGTTGTTAGAATTGTTTAATGAACTAGAGCCTTTGGTGTATCACGACGCACAAGAATTTGCCCAACTAGAACACCCTTTGGCAGGCAAAGCCTTGTTGATAGCACGCAAGCCTTCGGCTGAATGATAAAACGATAGTTATTTAGTTTAACTTATCGACTTCTAGAGTATATTTGAAACGACGGTATTCCCACTGGTATTGTGCCGGTGCACTTTGTACCAGCCGTTCTACTGCGGTATTGATTGCCTGTACCTTGGCTGCAAGAACAGCAGCAGCGTCGTTACTAGCGTCGATAGGTGTGCTAGTGTCGCTATTAATGACAAGCGCACACTTGTCAGTGATGTCTTCTAGGTCAATAACAAACCCTTTGCTGGCGTCTAAACGCCGTGCAAAACCTAAGATAATGCGAGTGTTTTTCGTGTTAGCTAGCTGGCTGGCAAGGGTCATAGTATAGGCTGGCTGGCCAAACCACTGACTAATAATACCAGATGCTGGCGGGGGTTCTTGGTCTGGCAATATCAAATTAACCTCCCCTTTAAGCAGAGATCGCTTTAACTGCATGACTCCTTTTACCGATGTTGGTGCTAGTTTCATACCAGCATTACTTCGTGCTTGATTTATTAATAGATCTAGGCCAGGCAATTTTGCGGGTTTATAAAGAACGGTGACCTTAGCTTGATGTGCAGCCCAATTAGCAAACAGTTCCCAGTTACCTAAATGGGGGGTTAATAGCACCACACCGCCAGTGCTTAGAGCGTCCCGTAAACATT